>JAGVPN010000126.1 GCA_020052215.1 Syntrophobacterales bacterium | reverse complement strand
TATTACCTCAATGTTGTGTCGCCCAGGTATGCTCTTTGACTTTCTTACTTTCGACAAGGCTCAGAAAATACTCCAAAAGTTGAATATGTTCCAACCTCATATGATAGTTGGAATCCCGAGTCAGTATAGGGCATTGTAAAGATGGAAAAACTCACCCCTGGGAATTACCCCGCCGAATACCATATCAAGGGCTGTCAAGTAACTGGTCCACCCCCCGATTTCAAGCATCGTCACAAGGTGATCGTGGCCGCTGACCTAAGAAGATTCACCGAAACTATGGTGGATATGCGGAATCCAACAATGATGGGGGGATTTCTGTCAAAATTATTTGATCAGATGGCCGATATCGTACAGGAACAAGGTGGCTCAGTCAATAAATATCTTGGTGACGGTTTCCTAGTCCATTACCCGGTAGATGATTCAGCCAAGTTGCCTGAGATTTTACCCAATATCATGGAGGGCCTCTTTAATTTAAAGGATTATATTTTTCAACAATATAAGGAGTTATATGACCTTCCTAAATTAGGGTTGAGTATTGTATTATTATACGATTCTAAGGTCACCATGGGTAAAATTGGCAGTATTGTGTATACAGATTATTCATTGTTTGGGAGAGAGGTAAATTCTCTATTCAGAGCCTTAGAAGCCGCCAAAGGCAATTTGATTTTAATTTATAAAGACTTAGTTGAGTTTCTGCACGAAAAATGGGTTCTCATAGATATTGGCACGCAATGCTATGATGGTATTTATGAACCTATAAGATTGTATTCGGTATTAAGACGCAGAGAATCAGACGAAAATGGAAAGATTATAAGGGGGTGTGTACCTCAATGTAAAAATTATAAATTATGCCTAAAAGCATACAATGAAGGTAAGACTGGCAAGAAGATGATTAACTGTGGTAATTATGATAAAGATAAGGAAGAATCAACAAACTGTTGGCACTGGAGGGAGTGTCAAGTAAAACAACATTATGGCTTGGCCCATCAAAGTTTTGAGAATTTTTCCTGCTGCCATATTTGTGCCCACTTCCCTTATTGCTTTCATTCATTTTTCCTGGGGAAATTTAACCATCCCATGATTTGGTGTGGCAAACCAAACCCTTGTAATAAGATTTCGGCTACTGTCTAAACTAATCTGGGATTCCAGGAACACTATTCTAATTAACCAAAGAGCCCGGTTCAATCCCATATCATATCTGCAATTTTATCTCACTTTGCTATTGTTTAGTGGGAAATAGGTTTGTCTAAACAAGTTGCAATCCGTTAAGATGATGCTAAACAGACAGATATTTATCAAGATGCGCTTCTTATTGTGCTGTCTATGGCTGCTGCCGGCCTGCGTCGCCATGCCGCCCCCCTTTCCTTCCGAGGCTCCGGCCCCCCAGGTCCGGAAGACCGAAACCGCGCAATTTCAAGAAGCCGAAGCCAGCTACCGCCGCCAGGCTTATCGTCAAGCTTATCAGCAATATGCCGATTACCTGGAGCGCTATCCCCAGGGGTCCCGGGCCATGGATGCCCGACTACGGGCCGGGGAGATTTCGGGCCTCCTGGGGGACTGGCAAGGGTCCCTCCGGCGCTACCAGGGTATATTAGCCCGCCAACCCGCGCCGGAGGTCGGACTCAAGGCCCGTTACGGCATCGGCCGGGCCTACTTCAAGCTGGGTGACTACCAGCAGGCCACCCAGGTATTGGACAATCTCACGGCGGCCTCCGATCTGCCCCGATCCCTGTGGTTCTCCACCCAGGCCCTGATGGTGGAGATCGCCTTGAAACAGGGCCAGGTGCCCCAGGCTTTTGCCCGCCTCCGCCTGGCGGCCCAGGATTTGGCCACCGGGGACCCGGAGTGGTTTGAGGACCTGAAGACCCGCCTGCTGGAGCAGGCCACGGTTTCGGAACTGGAGCAACTGGCGGCCCTCTACCGGGATAATCCCCTGAGCGCGGCCCTGCTTCTGCGTCTGGCCCGCCTGTCCCAGGACTCCGGTCAATCGGAGGAGGCCCGCAAATGGGTGGCCACCCTCAAAGAGCGTTTCCCCAACAGCCCTGAGGTCGCTGGGGCCGAGCGGCTCCTGACCGGGGGCAAGGTGGTGGTGGGTTGTCTCCTGCCCTTGAGCGGCCAGTTGAGCAACCTCGGTTTCCGGGTGCAGCGCGGCATGGAGCTGGCGGCCAAAGGGGGCTCGGTAAAGCTGGTCTTCCGGGACACCGGCACGGACCCGGAGACCGCGGCCGCCATCACCCGGGAACTGGCCCAGGATGAGAGTGTGCTGGCTATCCTGGGCCCCCTGTCGTCAGCCATGGCGCAGAAGGCGGCGGAGGCGGCCCAGGCCGCGGCGGTGCCCCTCATCGCTTTATCCCAAAAGGATGGCCTCACCCAGATAGGCAACTGGATATTTCAAGCCTTCCTGACGCCCCGCCAGCAGGTACGGGCTTTGGTGCGCCAGAGCCTCAGCCTGGGGATCAAGCGCTTCGCCATTCTCTACCCCGATTCCTCCTACGGGCGCACCTTTTTTCAGAATTTCCAGGAGGAGGTGGCGGCCGGGGGAGGTGAGCTGGCTGCCCAGGCCTTTTACAACCCCGGCGCCCAGGAGTTCGGGCCCACCCTGGCCGCCCTGGCTGAGAGTCTCAAGCCCCAGGCGGAAGGGGCGCCCGCGGCCACCGCCCTGTTCATTCCCGACGACGCCGCCGCGGTGGCCGCCATCGCCGGGGGACTGGCCGGGACCCCTCTCAAGGGCATCCAACTGCTGGGCACCAATCTGCTGAACAACGCCAAAATCCCTGCAGCCCAGCTGACGGCCTTGCAAGGGGTCATCTTCCCTGACGCCTTTTATGCCGGGGACCCCAACCCCGAGGTGCAGAAATTTATTGCCGCCTACCGACAGCAGTATGGCGAGGAACCGGACTACCTGGCGGCCCAGGGTTATACGATGTTCCGGGTGATGGCCCGGGTGGCGGATTCTCCCCAGGCTCTGAGCCGGATGGCGCTGCCCCAGCAGTTGCTGACTCTCCAGAGCGTCCCGGGCCTCCCCTGGTTCCAGAGGTTTAACGCCCAGCGGGAGGAGGAGACCTTGCTGTATCTCCTCACCATCACGGGCGGGGCCATCCAGATGGTCCCGCCGGCCTCCGGGGGCGAGGCGCGGCCATGATTACCCGGGTCCAGGGATTCATGGTGGGCCATGTCCATGATTTCGAGAATCTCACGGGCTGCACCGTTATCCTCTGCCCCCCGCAGACCATGGGGAGCGCTGATGTTCGGGGTTCCGCCGCCGGTACCCGCCAGATGGACGCCCTGGTGGGCTTGCACATCGTGGAGGAAATTCACGGCGTCTGCATCGCCGGAGGCAGCGCTTTTGGGCTGGACGCCGGCGGGGGCGCCTTGGAATACCTGGAAGAGCGGGGC
>JAGVPN010000219.1 GCA_020052215.1 Syntrophobacterales bacterium | reverse complement strand
GTGACCCTGCCGGTGCTGGTGGCCGCCTTCGGCGGGCTGGCCGGCATGTCCCGGTACATGCGGGGCAACATGCTGGAAGTCATCCGCCAGGATTACATCACCACGGCCCGGGCCAAGGGGCTGCCGGAGCGGGTGGTGATCTTCAAACACGCGCTTCGAAACGCCCTGCTGCCGGTGATCACCATCCTGGGGTTGAGCGTGCCGGGCCTCATCGGCGGCAGCGTCATCTTCGAGTCCATCTTCGCCATCCCCGGCATGGGCCAGTTGTTCTACGGCGCGGTGATGGCCCGGGACTACCCCCTGGTGATGGGGGAACTGGTCATCGGGGCGGTGCTGACCCTGTTGGGTAACATGCTGGCGGACGTGGGCTATGCCCTGGTGGACCCGAGGATCCGCGCCGGGTGAGAAGATAGTTATTAGTTTTTGGTTTTTGGTTGGACTGGAAACCGTATCGTGCTGAGAAGCCGATTAATTGGCAAAATTCCCCTGAGGTGATTCATTGAACAAGGTAATGGCAGAGACGGTAATCGCCGCATATTGCTTTTTACCAAAAACTAAAAACCAACAACTAAAAACCAACAACCATTTCCTATGAGACAACGTGAATTCTGGACCCACTTCAAGCGCAACCGCATGGCCATGACCGGCCTGGCCCTGGTCCTGGGGCTGTTTGTGGTTTCCATCTGCGCCCCCTGGCTGGCGCCCTACGACCCCCTCAGCATCAATCTCAAGGAAGTGCTCATGCCCCCCAGCCCGGCTCACTACCTGGGCACGGACACGTTGGGCCGGGACGTCCTCTCCCGCATTATTTATGGCTCCCGGGTGTCCCTCAAGGTGGGGTTCGTGGCGGTGGGCCTGGCCACCCTCATCGGTCTTTTCATCGGGGCCCTGGCGGGTTATTATGGCGGATGGGTGGACTCGGCCCTCATGCGCCTGGTGGACCTGATGCTCTGTTTTCCCGCCTTCTTCCTGATTCTGGCCGTGATTGCGATACTGGAGCCCAGCATTTGGAACATCATGGCGGTCATCGGCCTCACCAGCTGGATGGGCGTAGCCCGCCTGGTCCGGGCGGAATTTCTCTCCTTGCGGGAACGGGAATTCGTCACCGCGGCCCGGGCCCTGGGCGCCGGCGACACCCGCCTGATCCTCCGCCACCTGCTGCCCAACGCCCTGGCCCCGGTGATGGTCTCCGCCACCCTGGGAGTGGCCGGGGCCATCCTCACCGAGAGCGCCCTGAGTTTCCTGGGGCTCGGGGTCATGCCCCCCACCCCCAGCTGGGGCAACATCCTTACCGCCGGCAAAGACAACATTGAGATCGCCTGGTGGCTTTCCGTGTTTCCGGGGCTGGCCATTCTGGTCACGGTGATGAGCTACAACCTCTTGGGCGAAGGCATCCGAGAGGCCATCGACCCCCGCTTGAAGGAATAAACCCGCGCCCCGGGCCGGTAACCGCACTTCAGGCCATCCAGCAACCGGAGGGCGGGGGCTTCCTCCGTGGGGAGCGTGGCCTAATGGAGAGGGGGGCTGATTCCCCCGGCAGACTGCCGACACTTGGCCTAAAACTTCTCTGAGGCCGTAAAAAATGTGGTAATTAATGAATTCTGCCGGGTTTCCCCGCAAAATATTTTGACAATCAAGGGGGAATCTCTTATCTTATGTGAGCAGGGCGGCATCACTTAATCGTCAAGGCATCATCATCCTTAAGGGAGGGAGAATATGAAACGGACGTGGGTCAAAGTACTTGCCATCGTAGTGGCCCTGGCTCTGTGCGGGGCGGGGGCGGCGTTTGCGGCTAAGGCTAAAAAGGCCGAAAAACCGTTTGATATCACCAAAGCGCTGCTGGATTCTTATGATCTGATCGAAAAGCAACAGTACAAGAAGGCCGATGCGCTTCTCGACAAGGTCCTGGCCAAGGATCCCGGTAATCCCCTGGCCTTGAACAACAAGGCCTCCATCAAAGTGACGGAAAAGAAGTTTGACAAGGCCGACACCTTTCTGAACCAGGCTCTGGAAAAAGCTAAAGGCTACATGGTCCAGGTCAACCGGGTGTGCAAAGTGGGGGGCATCTGCTCGGCCTACGCACCCGTGGCGGGGAGTTCCGGTAACCAGGATCTGGAACCCTTGATCAAGATGAACATTGAAATGGTCAAAGGCTATATGACTGCGGGCCCCGTGCCGGGGAAGGGCTTGAGATAATTAGCGCCTAACTGCCGCCCATCAGGAGCTCCTAGGCCCCCCTCCGGGGGCCTTTCTTTTGGCGGTGCAGCGGGGGAGTGGCCCTCCAGGCGGTGGGCTCCAATCCACCCGGGCTTGACATCCCGGCTGGACGCCGCTATGGTGCAGTCATTCCTCCTCAACCGGGGGTTATACCAAGTTGCCGTCATAGAGGTAATTCTGGCTTTATGGTCGCAACCACCGTAGGGGCGGTTCGCGAACCGCCCCTACACTTCGGATTATTACTTGTTTGACGGCAACTTGGTATTAGGGGGGATTTGGGTTCTTGGCGCATGTGGCATAGCGGAAAAAACTTTTGGCATTGCCTATAATCTGCCGCTATTTCTGGCTGCCGGCCTCCGCGGCAGCCAGTTTTTCCTGGAAATACGGCGCCAGGGCGACGTCCGGCGGCTGTTCCAGCAGTTTGCGCCAGTAGACTGCGGCTTCCTTGGGCTCCTTAGCCTGTTCATAGAGCATAGCCAGCCGGCGTAGGACCTCGCTCTTCAGGGGGTCGGAGATTTGCTCCGCCACGGGCTTGAGCACCTGGGCCGCCTTTTTGAAGTTCCCCAGGCCTTCGTAGCAATAACTGAGACTTTCGTTCACCAGGGTGTCCCAGCCCGGGTCCCGGCCGTCCAGGAGGGATTCGTAGGCCTTGGCGGCCTCGTTGAACAGCTGCAACCGGTAGAGGAGGTTGGCCCGCAGGAGCTGCGCTTCCCGGGCCGCCGGGGTGCCGGCGTATTCCTGGACAAACTTCTCCAGGTCCTGGGCCGCGGCGATGGCCGGGACCTTGAGGTCCACCTTGGGGGTCACCAGGCTCAAGGCCGCGGCGGCCTTCTCTTCCCGGCTCGCCTGAATCCTGGCATTGATCCCCCAGGCCCCCAGACCCACCGCGATCACCACCCCTGCCAGCCCCAGCCATTTGGCATAGGGCTTCACCCGCTCCAACAAGCGCTGCACCAGGTTTAGCACTTCTTCAGGATTGTCCAGCGCCAGCTTGCGCCGGGGAGTTGTCTTGGCCATGTAAGTCTCCTAAAAAACTTTTTAAATCAATGTAGAACAGCCGCCCTCGGCTGTTCACAGGCATACCATGCAAAAACCGGTGCAGTGGACCTCGGCACCAGCCATGACCATATCCGAGTGGCGCAGTGCGCACCCTTGTACCACTACCACTTATCAGCCTGCTTCCGCCAGTTTCCGCACCAGTTCCCAACTCCGCTCCCCGTGGCCGGTGAAGGTGAGCCGGCGCTGGTTCTCTCCCAGAATCTCCAGGTCAACTTCCAGGTAATCGCCGGGGAGCAAGGGGGCCAGCCGCCGGGCCCATTCCGCCGCCACCACCTGGGGGCCGGCAAGATATTCTTCCAGGTCCGGGAGCAACTCCGGAGGCAGGTCTTCCAGGCGATAGAGGTCCAGGTGGACCAAAGGCACACGCCCGGGATACTCGTGCACCAGGGTGAAGCTGGGGCTGGCCACCAGGTGGGGCGGCACCTTTAGCCCTTCGGCCAGGCCGTGGACGAACTCGGTTTTGCCGCTGCCCAGTTCACCATTTAAGGCCACCACATCCCCCGGGGCAAGCCATGGCCCCAACCGGGCCGCCAGGGCCCGGGTCGCCTCGGGACTGCGGGTGACCCGCACCAGCGGTTTCATAGCAGGTTAAGGTGACGCCTAATTGACATAGTAGGTAAATCTGGATTTTTTCTCCCCCCTTTCCTAAAGGGGGGTAAGGGGGGATTAGATAAGCGCTTAATAATCCCCCTAAATCCCCCTTTAAAAAAGGGGGACTTTCAAAACACCTCCCTTTCGCCAGAGGGAGTGTCCCGGGGCCTGCAATGGCGGCACCCCGCATCACTCGCCGGGTTCCCGGGCCATAGCCCGGACCAGGTCCATCTTGCCGATGACGCCCACGATTTTGCCTGCCTTGAGCACCGGGAGGGTGTGGACTTTCTGTTTGGCCATGAGCGCCGCGACCTGGGAGACCGGGGTGTCCGGGGCCACGGTAACGGGGTTGCGGCTCATACAATCGCCCACCGTGGCGCCCAGCATCTTTTCCACCCGGGCGAGCAGATGCGAGGGAATCTGGAGGTAGAAGTGGAAGTCCAGGATATTGACGGCGGGAGGCAGTTCCAGGTCCCGGGCCCGTTCCACCAGGTCGCTCTGGGTGATGACCCCCACCAGGCGGCCGTCTTTATCCACCACCGGCAAGCCGCCGATCTTGCGATTCTCCAGGGTCTTGGCCAAATCCGAGATAGCGGTTTCCGGACTGACCGTGAGAACCTCCGTGGTCATGATATCACGCGCGTAAAGCATATATCTCCCTCTGCCGGGGGTATCATTCCCTGGCTGAATTCCGTGAGCATTTGGGGCCAGACGGCCAGCAAATCCCCGGCGATCATGCCCCGTTGCCCGTGGCGGCTGACAAAAAAATCGGCGGCCAGGCCGTGGAGGTAGACGCCCAGGCGGGCGGCGTCCCAGGGAGCCAGGCCCTGGGCCAGAAAACCGCCGATGAAGCCGGTGAGGACATCCCCGGCGCCGCCGCTGGCCAGGGCCGGGTTCCCGGTGGAGTTGAGACAGGCGCGGCCGTCGGGGGCCGCCACCACCGTCTGGGCCCCTTTCAGCACCAGGGTGACCCCGAGACGAACCGCGGTCTCCCGAGCCAGGTCCAGGCGCCGGGCCTGCACTGCCTGGATGGAGGCCCCCACCAGCCGGGCCATTTCGCCCGGGTGGGGGGTGAGAATCCTGGGGCCCGCCGCGTCTTCGAGGGCGGCGATATCCCCCGCCAGGTTGTTGATGCCGTCCGCGTCGATGACCATAGGGCCGGCAAGGTCGCGCACCAGCCGCCCCACCAGCTCCCGAGTCTCCGGGTGGGTCCCGATCCCCGGCCCCAGAGCCACGATAAATTTTCCGTTTTTTCCGTTAAGGAACTCCCGGATGGGCGCCCAGGCCGCCTTACCCAAGGCCCGGGCCGCGGCCGCCTCGGGCAGGGGCAGGGTCATGGCCTCGGTGAGTTTCACTTCCAGAATATCGTTGAGGCTGGCGGGGACCCCCAGGGTCACCAGCCCGGC
>JAGVPN010000332.1 GCA_020052215.1 Syntrophobacterales bacterium | reverse complement strand
GTTTGAGCCGGGTGATGGTGTCCAGCACCGGCTGCAAGCGGGCCTTGCAGACCTTGCGGTAGAAGTCGTCCCGCATGCTCTTCAGATCAACATTGTCGGCGTCAATGAATTCCGCCAGGGCGGTGGCCGAGGCCTCGGTCATGAAGCCGTTGGACACAAAGACGTTGCGCAGGCCGTGTTCTCGGGCCAGGCGGGCCACGTCCTGGGCGTACTCGAAGAAGATGGTGGGCTCGGTGTAGGTGTAAGAGATGCTGGCCGAGTGGGACCCCAGGGCATAGGCCACAATGGCCTCGGGGTCGCGATCGTCTCCCAGGATCTTGCCGCCGTGGACCCGGGGATATTGGGAAATGTCGTAGTTCTGACAGTGGAGGCACATGAAGTTGCAGCCCACGGTGGCGATGGAGTAGGACCGGGTGCCCGGCAGGAAGTGGAACAGCGGTTTTTTCTCAATGGGGTCGATGTGCTCGGCAATGACTTTGCCGTAGTTGAGGCTGTAGAGCACGCCGTCCTGGTTTTCCCGGACGTGGCAGAGTCCCCGTTTGCCCGGATCGATTTTGCATTCGTGGGCGCACAGGTTACACTTGACCTTCTGATCTTCCACAGTTTCCCAAAATCTGGCCTGGTACATAAGGTCTCCTTAAGGGCGTCGTCAGGGTTACCATATATCCTTAAGGGGCTGATGTAAAGGTGTGAGGCGGCGCCCCGGCGCCGGGGGGGAATTGCCGCGGCCCGGTTTTGCGCCATTTGTGTGGCCGTGGTCACCGCGCCCTTGCCAGGAAGCCCGGCGTGTGTTACAAATTAACTTCATGGTGGGCGTAGCTCAGTTGGCAGAGCACCGGGTTGTGGCCCCGGCGGTCGCGGGTTCAAGTCCCGTCGTTCACCCCATAGAATTTTAGGGGGTTAGGCTGAATGGCTTAACCCCCCTTTATTTTCCCCAACACCTAATACCAAGTGGCGCTCAAACAGGTAATATATAAGCAGCCGCAAGCTCTAACCTGTAATCGCACCGGCGAGACGCCTGTGCCACCGGTTGATTGCGAATCGCTATCAGATCCAACATGATGACGCACAGGGAAGAACCTTTGCGTTGCATTCGGTACAGTTCCCGCCCGATTCCTGGCGCCGTTTTTCCGGGGGGCCGGCCAGGACGTTTTCCTCCTGGCCGGCAGTGCGGTCCGCCGAACTCATAAGATCAGCTTCGGGGTCGTGAATCGGCTCCGTAGGGCTTTATCCTCCAACGGCTGGATGTGCCCCGGGCTGGATTGCTGATTGTTGATTACATGCAAGAGGGTTTAATTAATCAAAGCTAAATTTTTCTTCAGTAAAAAGCTTGATACAGGCGTCCACCACTTCCGGGTCATAGAGGACCCCTTTATGCTTGGTGATTTCCTCCAGGGCCTTCTCGATCCCCAAGGTCGGCCGGTAAGGCCGATGGGAAGACATGGCCTCCACCACGTCGGCCACAGCCAGGATTTTGCCTTCCAGGATAATCTCAGCGCCCTTTAAACCCTGGGGATACCCCGAGCCGTCCATGCGCTCGTGGTGTTGGAGAATACCTTGAGCAACCGGCCAGGGGAATTCTATGTCTTTGGTGATGTCATATCCCACCTGAGAGTGGACTTTGACAATATTGAACTCCATCTCACTGATTTTCCCAGGCCGGCTGAGGATCTCCGCAGGCACGGCGATCTTGCCGATATCGTGCAGCATACCCATGACTCGCATACCTTCAAGCTGATCGGCTGAAAACCCCATTTTTTGCCCAATGGCGCAGACCAGGATGGCTACTCGCTTCTGGTGCCCGGCTGTGTATGGGTCTCTCATTTCCACCGTCGTGGCCAGGGCTATGGCCGTATTGTCCAGAGTGCGGTGTAATTGGCTAACGCTCTCCTTTAAGGCGGTTTCCGCCTGGCTTCTCTGGACCAGCTTCCACATGCCGTCCATCAGGAGGGTCAACTGACGCACATCGGATTCATTGTAAGGCTCTTCCTTGTTGCCCACCCCGGCCACCGCCACGATGCGCTGGCCGTCGAACACCGGCAGGTTCATGTGCCGGGAAACCTCCACATGTCCCGGAGGGTAGCCTTTCTTGTCGGGATGGGGAGCGGCGAAGTCATTGATGATGATGGGCCGGCGCTGGCGCACCGCTTCGCCCCATTGCCCGGTGGCTGCTAACGGATATATAATGGGCTTGTCGGAAATGGCGCACTGATCCATGGCATGCCGGGACCAGGCGTGCATGGTGAGAACCGTCTCATCTTCATTCATGAAGGCCAGATAGCCGATTTTACTCTTGGTGAGACGCACCCCCTCTTCCAAGGCGAAACGGGCCAGGGCCTCCAGGGAGGCCCCTGACATCTGGCTGAGATTTATCAGGGCCTCGAGACGGGCCTCATCCAGGAGCAGCGTTTCCTCCGCCCGCTTGCGGTCGGTAATGTCCACCGATAAGACGGCCAGGCTCGCCGCCTCGCCGGTGGGCGATAAAATCGGATGGACATAATTATCAAAAAAGAGGCCGCCTCTGCTATCTTCGAAAATAGCGGGTTTGCCGGAACGCTTAATTTCTTCCAACCGGTCCTTGCGGGTTCGGGCCAGCTCGGGTGGCAGATTATCGAATATGTCCGTGCCCACCAGGTCCGTGACGGGCTTTCCCAGTCGTTCGGCTACCACTCGGTTGGCCGCCAGCACGATATACCGGGGGTCCAGGAGCATTACCCCAGCCGGGGTGGCGTCCAGGAGCACCCTGAAGGTCTCCCGGCTTTGCCTCAAGGCCTCCTCGGCCTGGTGGCGCTCAGTAATATCCCGGGCCACGCTGAGGATCAACTCCCGGCCCTCCACCGCCAACACCCGGGCGAAAATCTCCACATGTATGACCGAGCCATCCTTGCGTCGGTGCTCGGATTCAAAGATCATTTCACCGTTGGCCCACAATTCTCTAAGGATATTGTCCTGGTAAACCGCGGCCTCAGGAGTGGCCAGGGCCCAAGCCCCCAGGCTCTCCAACTCCTCTTTCCTATACCACCGGGTGATATAGGCCGCCTCATTCATATAGAGGAAATTCCCTTCCAGGTCATGGAGGAAGATGGAGTCACTGGCGCTATCCAGCAGTCTTTCCTTTAACTTCAGTTCACTTTCCGCTCGCTGGCGCTCGGTGATGTCCATAGCCGCGAATACCACCCCGGCGGACAAGTTGGCAGGGTCCAGGGCTACAGAACTTAAATGAACCTCAATGAGGCTCCCGTCTTTATGTTGCCACTGGGTATCCACATGCCCCCGCCCATCTTTGATAATTTGTCGATATTTGACGTCCCCCACCCGCTTAAACTCTGCTTCGCTACAATAAAGAATCCTGGCGCTCTGGCCGATGAGTTCATCCCGGGAATACCCGGTCATGTCCAGTAATCTTTCATTCACCCAATGGAACACCCTATCAACCACCAACCCGATACCCGTGGGAGACGCTTTGAGAATAGTGCTCAACGTGGCTTCGCTTTTAATCAGGGCTGCCTCGGCCCGCTGGCGCGCCGTGATGTCCATGGCCGTGAATACCACCCCGGCGGACAGGTTGCCAGGCTCCACGGCTACTGTATTTACATAAATCTCCACGGGGGTGCCGTCTTTACGCCGCCATTGGGTCTCCACTTCCCCCCAGCCAGTTTCCTGGATCTGGGCAAAGGTGACTCTGCCAACGCGTTTGTACTCTGCTTCGCTGAAATAAAGAATCCGGGAACTTTGGCCGATGAGTTCTTCTCGGGTATATCCGGTCACGTGCAGAAGTTTGTCATTTACCCAATGAAATATCCGATAGATCACCATGCCGATACCAGAAGGAGACCCTTTGAGAACCGTCCTCAAAGTAGCTTCGCTCTTAACCAGGTCGTCTTCGGCTCGCCGCCGTTCTCGCCGCCCTGCCGCTTCCCGCAGTTCCCGTTCCACTGCAGGAACCAGCCGGGCCGGATTATCTTTCATGATGTAGTCGTGCGCGCCAGACTTCATCATGGCTACCGCCTTCTCCTCGCCGATGGCGGCGGACACTATGACAAAGGGAATATCCTGACCGTTTTCTTTGAAGATCTCCAGGGCCGCCGGACCCGAGAAGCGGGGCAGATTATAATCCGCGATGACCAGGTCCCAATCTTGCTTCGCCAGGGCCGTCTTCATCTCCTCGGCAGTCTCCACCCGTTCATACCTGAGATCGTAGCCCTCTTTTTGCAACCGGCGGGCAATGAGCCCCGCATCACTTTCGGAGTCCTCGACGATCAGGACCCGGAGTTGAGTGTTCATGGCAACCTCATTGGAGCGGCGGCGGCTCGTTCAGCACCAGCCAATAGAGCCCCAATTGCCGCAAGGCTTCGGCAAATTGATGGAAGTCCACGGGCTTACGAATATAGCTGTTGGCCCCCAACTCATAACTGTTGATGATGTCTTGTTCATCCTTGGAAGTGGTAAGGATTACCACCGGCAGCCGCTTGGTCCGGGGATTTTCCCGGATGCGCCTCAGGACCTCCAGGCCATTCAATTTCGGCAGCTTCAGGTCCAGCAACACGACCGTCGGCAGGTCCGTAACGTTCCGGCCGGCATGGGCGCCGGCCCCGAAGAGATAGTCCAGCGCTTCCTGCCCATTCTCCGCCACCACCAGTTCGTTGGTGATGCGGTGTTTCTCCAAAGCCCGCTTCGTCAAACCGATATCGCTGGGGTTGTCCTCCACCAATAGGATAATCTTGTCCTTCATGGCTCCTCCTACAGGGTAAAGTAAAACGTCGCCCCTTGGTCCACGGCCGCTTCCGCCCAGATGCGGCCGTCGTGGCGGTTGATGATGCGCTGCACCGTGGCCAGGCCGATGCCCGTGCCCGGAAATTCCGAGGCTTGGTGCAGGCGCTGAAAGGCCCCGAATAGATTGGACGCATAGGCCATGTCAAAGCCCGTGCCGTTATCCCGGAGAAAGAAGACGGGCCGACCATCCTGTTCCAGCCCACCGAACTCAATGCGTGCATCCGGCTGCTTGCCGGTGAACTTCCAGGCATTTTCCAGCAGATTAAACAGCGCCACCTCCAGTAATTGGGGGTCGCCCGTCGCGACCAAACCCGGCTGAATGCTAAACTCTGCCTGGCGTTCCGGCTCGGTCTTCCGCAGTTTGTCGGCGATGCCCTGAGCCAGAGCGGTGAGGTCCACCGGCTCACGGCGCATCTCGGCCCGGCCCACCCGGGAAAGACTGAGCAGATCATCAATAAGTTGCCCCATGCGTTGAGTTTCCGCCCGCACCCAGTCCAGGTAGTTGCGGCCCTGGTCGTCCAGCCCGTCGCCGTAATCTTCCAAAAACGCCAGGCTCCATCCGTCGATGCCCCGCAAGGGCGACCTGAGGTCGTGGGACACGGAATAACTGAAGGCTTCCAACTCCAGGTTGGCCGCTTCCAGTTGGGCGGTGCGTTCCTCTACGCGCAGTTCTAATTCCAGGTTGAGAAAGCGCAGGGCGTCCTCCGCCCGCCGTCGCGCCGTAATTTTCCATACCGCATCCATCATCAAGGTCAATTGCCGCACGTCGGCCTGATCATAATCGGTTGCCTTATTGGCCACCGCCGCCACCGCCACAATCCGCTCGCCGCTGAAAACCGGAATGGTGAGGTATTTATAGATCGCTGCATGACCTTCGGGGTGACCCTTCTTCAAGGGGTGGGGAGCCTGAAAATCGTTGACCATGATGGGCCGGGCCTGGCGCACGGCTTCGCCCCAGAGGCCGGTCTTTTCCAGTTGGTAAATCGTCTGGGGCTCGGCAATGGTGCATTCCTGCATGACATCTTTGGACCAGGTATTGAGAGTGAATTGTCGCGTCTCGTCGTCGTAGAAACAGATGTAGCCGATCTTGCTGCCGGTCAGGGCAATGGCCTCGTCCAGGGCGAAATTCAGCAGGTCCTGGATTGATTCGGAGTCGTAGTGCGCAATCTTCACCAGGGAGGCCAGCCGGGCCTCGTTGAGTTTGATCTTTGCCTCCGCTTGCTTGCGGTCGCTGAAATCTATCCCCATGCCGATCAGGCAGGGGATGCCCCCCAGGTCAATGCGCCTGCCGGTAAAAAAGTATGGCGCTTTCCTGCCGTCTTTTAACCGCAAATCGGCTTCGGCAGTATTTTCCCCTTTGACAAAAACCTCCCGGATGGCCTGGTCGATGAGGTTCCTTGCTTCCCCCTCAAATAAGTCTAAGGGGCTCAGTTTAGCGAACTCCTCGCCGGTGTAGCCGGTGACTTGCTCGAAATTGCGATTCCAACGCAGGAACCGGCCTTGGTCGTTAAAGCAATAAAAGACCCCGGGCAAGCTATTGATGATGGTATCGGAGAGGGCTTTCTCTGTCAGTAAGCTCTCTTCCGCCCTTTTGCGTTCGCTGATGTCTCGAATGATGGCCTGGTAATATTTCCTGCCCGGCTCTTCGATGATGCGGTTGCTCACTTCCACCGGGAAGACCGTGCCGTCCTGGCGGCGCTGCACGGTTTCATATACCAGGCCCTTTTCCTGTTCCAGGCGCCGGAGCATTTCCGGCATCTCCGCCAGGGTCCCGGGGTCCCGCAGATCCGAGGCGTGCAGGTTCAAGATTTCTTCCCGGCTGTAGCCATAGGCTTCACAGGCCCGGTCGTTGACTTCGATGATTTTCAGGTTCTCGTCCACCAGGAGGATGATGTCATTGGCATATTTCACCAGATATTCGAAATGAGCCAGGAGGGCCTGGCGTTCGTTTTCCAGGCGGAAAAGGTCTTTATAGTGCCTCTTCCTCTGGCCGGTAAGGGCCCACCCCAGGGACGTGCCCACCAGCAGGACCAGGGTGAATACCCCGGCGCCGATCAGTTTGCCTTCCCGGTGGAGGCCGGCGAAGATCTCAGCTTTATCGATCTTGGCCACCATGTGCCAGGAAGTTCCGGGGATGCTTTTGGTGACGGCCAATACCGGCACGCCGCGATAATCGAGGCCTTCCACTATCCCTTGGCGGCCCTTAAGGGCCCAGGCCGCCGGCAGTTGGGGGGAATCCAGGGACAGGGTTATCGTCAGGGGCGGGTCCTTTCGGTGTCTCAGGGTATTCAGGAACAGCACCCGGTCCCCTTCCTGCCTCACCAGCAGGGTTTCTGCCGTGGGACTGAGAGTGGGCCAGGATTGGATTAAAGGATAGAGAAATTGTTCCGGGTCAATGATGAATACCAGGGCGCCCAGGATCTCTTTTTTCTGGTCCCGCTGGATAATCAACGGGGAGATGAGATCGATATGCACCGCGTGATGAGCCTGACAGGAGTAAATATCGCTAAAGATGACATTCCCTGACCCTAAGGATTTATGAAATAATTCTATCGTAGGCTTATTTAGTGTTCCATAATAATTTTTCTTAACCGAGAGAATGGTCCTCCCCTGATTATCTAGTAAATAAATATTGCTAAAATCCAATGGCTCTAACAATAAAAGCAATCTCATCTTTATTAATTTTAAATTTTCTTCAAAATTATTATCATTTCTCAGCAAACTCTCAGCTTTCTCTAAAAATAGTGGACTCCGGCTGATGCTGAGAGCGTCACTTATCCTTTCTTGCCGCCACCGGATAATTTGATTGTTTTTGAGATCAGCGATGGATTCCAGAGTCTCCTTCCCGTTTTCCAAGGCGAGTTTCTTCTGATTGCCATACCACCAGAATCCCCCGCCAATGATGGCAGCCGAGAATATTACAAATAAAATTGCCACCAGGATAGTGTTGTTTGGCTTTCTGAAAACCTTAATCATAATTTTGCCATTCTTATTTGAGGAAGACCATGGCAGCGTATCTGTTGCCTCTTTCCCGTTGTGCCATGGCTATAGATTGGTGGGGGCAAATATGGCAAATATCCGGAATTTAGGATTCTAGCCTATTTTCCTATCGGTATATTACGAGGCAGACTTAAGAAACTGCGGCTGACAAACCGGACCCGGCCGGCGCCAGGCCGGTACCGTGGGGGAACACCCAGATGCCCCCCTATAAAAATAACCCTTTGATCGCAACTCGGTATAAGGCTGCCGGATAATCTCGGCTTATTGCTCATCCGCACCATTCCCCGGCTGCGGGAACTGTTGGAAGAGATTATTCCCCGGAATAAGGTGTTCGAGAACTTCGAGGTGAAACACGATTTTCCCGTCATCGGGGTCCGTATCATGATGCTCAACGCCCGGTGCCTGGAAGCCCGGCCCGGCCACCCCGCCCTCATCCTCCTGGCCATGGAGGACGTCACCGAATTAACGTGATCCTGGAAACCTGCCGATAACTTTTTCATAAACAGGTCATTTTTAGGCTCGTTTACAAACTGAGTTTGGGAACGAGCGTGCAATCAAAAAGGTGGCACAGGCGTCTCGCCTGTGCAGGCGCAGGCTAAACCACCACGGCCGATTGGGGCCACCCCCAATCATGAAATTCCTCGTAGAGGCGGTGCGCTCACCGCCCCTACGGATAGACTTTCACGGTAAACGTTCATGAACCACAAATGTTTCACCCCCGAGAACTAAAAATCCCCCCTACCCCCCTTTTTCAAAGGGGGGTTTTAAAGTCCCCCTTTAGCAAAGGGGGATTTAGGGGGATTTGGGTTTTCACGGTAAAGCCTGCGGCTACAAAAAATAGTCTTTTGATTGCTTATTGGTATTAGTGTCGGTCCCCGCCCCGAAAGGACGGCGCCATGACTGCCAGGACCGCCCCCCAAGCCGCTGCAGACAAACCGGAGGACCTGCGCCGCCGGGTCGAGGCGCGGCTGAAATCCCGGATCGCAAACCTCGAGCAGATTTCCCCGGAAGAGGCCCTGAACTTGTTGCAGGAACTCCATATCCACCAGGTGGAACTGGAGATGCAGAATGAACAATTGCGCCAGACCCAGGCGGAACTGGAAACCGCGCTGACGAGATACACCGACCTCTATGACTTCGCCCCGGTGGCTTACCTCACCCTGGACGAACGGGGCTGGGTCCTGGAGGCCAATCTCACCGCGGCCCGGCTCCTGGGGACGGAGCGGAGCCGGCTGGTTCAGCAGTCCCTGGCCCCCTTTATCCGGCCGGAAGATATCAAGCAATTCCGGGACCATCTGGTGACGGTGGTCCAGGACCGGCCGGTGCCTCCCCTGGAACTGAACCTTTTGGGAAAAGACGGGGCGGAGGTCGCGGTGCAACTGGACAGCCTCCTGGTCCCGGATGCCGCCGGCCACCCCCAGGTGCGCACCTCCCTGATTGACCTCACCGACCGCCGGCGGGCCGAAGAGAGCCTGGCGGCCAGCTACGAGAAGTTACGGAGCGCCTTGTCCGGGACCGTCCAGGCCCTGTCCGCCACCGTGGAAACGCGAGACCCCTATACGTCCGGGCACCAGCGGCGGGTGGCGCACCTGGTGGGGGCCATTTCCCTGGAAATGGGGTTTTCTCAGGAGCAGTGCGACGGGATGCAGGCGTTGGGTCTGCTCCACGATATCGGCAAGATAGCGGTGCCCGCGGAGATCCTCAGCAAGCCGGGCAAACTTTCTGAGATAGAATTTAATCTCATCAAGGCACACCCGCAAGCGGGCTATGACATCCTGAAAGATATTGAATTGCCCTGGCCTATTGCCCAGCCGGTGCTGCAGCACCACGAGCGCCTGGACGGCTCGGGGTATCCCCAGGGCTTGACCGGGCCTGATATTGCCCTGGAAGCCCGCCTCCTGACGGTGGCCGACGTGGTGGAAGCCATGGCTTCCCACCGTCCGTACCGCCCCGCTCTCGGCATCGAGCAGGCCCTGGCGGAAATCTCCCGGAACCGGGGCGTCCTCTATGACCCCGAGGTGGTGGATGTCTGCGTGAAGTTATTCACCGGGAAAAGCTTTCAATTTGACTGAAACGGCGATTTTCCCCAGCACCCATTGGGGGTGGCCGGAGCACATAACTCCTCACCGCAGCAAAGATATGAATGGGGATTTTCCTGCGGCTGCCAGCTGATAACCACAGGTCTTCTCACCCGCCATCAATCCGCTTGCCCCACCCGGCGCCGATCTGGTATGATCAAAAAAATTCCCCCGGTTCTCTTGAGGCAACATGGCGAAGAAAAAGAAAATTATTCCGGAAAGCGCCCCGCCGCCACGGCTCCAGCAGTTTGAAGCGCTGATCTTCATTACCGGCGCGGTCACCTTGTCTCTGGAAGTGCTGGCCTCAAGGATCATGACCCCCTATTTTGGGGTGAGCCTGTATATCTGGGCCGGCATCCTCTCCATCACCCTGATATTCCTGGCCCTGGGTTACCGACTCGGCGGACAGATGTCCCAACGCCGGGGGAAAGACGAGTTACCGTTATCCCTGCTGTCGGCTCCGCTGTGGGCGGCGTTGTCCATCGTGGTCGCCGCGACCATTTACCCGGTGGCGTTTCCCTGGTTGTCCACCACCAATTTGATCCTGGCCAGTTTTTTGGGCGGCACCATCCTGTTGGCCCTTCCCCTGGTCGTGCTCTCTGCCATGAATCCATTACTCATCGCCTTCGGCCGCGATGCCAAGTCGGCGGGGGACGGCGGGGCGGGCAGGGTCTTCTTTATCAGCACCGTGGGGTCAGTGGCGGGGGTAGTGCTGACCGCCTTTCTGATAATTCCGTATCTGACCAACTTTCGCGCCTTGTTGGGGATGAGCTTGGGATTGGGGTTGTTGGTTGGCGGGATAACGCTGCTGAATCGAGACCTTGCCGCAGCCAAGAAAAAGCGCCTGCTTTGCGGCTGTGCCGTTGTCCTCTTGCTGAGCGGCGGTTTGTTGGTAGGACAGCGCTCCTACTTTAAACTTCTCGCCGGCATGAGCGATATCGGCAAAAATTTTGAAGTGTTGGCCGAATATACCTCGGTTTTTGGCAACATTAAAGTCTTGACCGTACATCCGGAGGGGGAAGGCAGAAAACCGGCCCGGGCCTACCTTCAGGACGGCATTATCCAAAATATGGTGACCTCGGACGGGGTGATCTTGGATCACACCGCCTTCATGATGCGATTAATTGAAGCCTATGCGCCCTCGGCGCAAAAATCCTTGGTGTTGGGGATGGCGGCCGGGATGATCCCCCGTTATCTTCAGCGCCAGGGGCAAAAGGTCGCCGCGGTGGAAATTAACCCCAATTCCTTGCAAGCGGCCATAGAGTTCTTTGATTTCGACCCCAAGGGCATCGAAGTCTTTCTGGAAGACGCCCGGACTTTCGTGCGCCGTCACCACCATGCCTATGACCTGGTGGTCACCGACTTGTTCCAGGGAGATTGTACGCCGGACTACCTGCTCACCGTGGAGTTTTTCCGGGAAGTACAGGCCTGTTTGCGGCCCGGTGGCAAAGTTATCATTAACACCTATTTTGATCCAGCCAATGAGGCTGCCAACGAAACGATTTTGGCCACCGTCAGCGCGGTGTTCCCCCACGTGCTGGAATTACGCTCCCCCTCCTCCGCCGGTCTGGTAAGCAGCGCCTGTCTGCTGGCGGCGGACACCCCGCTTTCCCCGGAGGTGGCCATTGCCATGGCCGACCGCGGCGCCATGCCTTCCAAAGATTATCAGACCTTAAAGGCTGCCAGACTGGTTGACCGGGAGAAGCTGAAAAACACCAGGCCGGTCAGCGACGACCACAACATCTTTTCTATCCTGTTCGCCAGCAGTCAACTCCGTTACCGCAGCCAATTCAATCAACTGCCGCCAAATTTATTGGTTAACTAATTACTTATCGTCCCCTTGGGAAGTTAGCTGGCCATAAAACTTCTCTTCCTCCGGGCGGTAGCGAACCTCATAGGCATCCAGGCTCCCGGCTCTCCCCCGGTAATCAATGGCATATTTCCAAAACCCGGGGCTTTCCGGGCGCTGGCTGAACAGATAATCCACCCATAAGGCAATCCGGGTGGATTTTTGCTTTCCCGTGATCACGGTCAAGGCCACGGGGTATTGGATCACCCGGTCTTGGGCCTCGCTGTAGCCGATCAAGGTAGTGGGCAGTCCCATGCAGGCGATGGCCTCGAACAAGGCGAATTCCCAGGCATGGCCGTCGCCGTTGTAGTCTTTGAGCCACATGATGGTGGGTTTGCCCTCTTTGCCCTGGGGTACGCCTTCCACGTGGTAGTAGTGTCCGTTCTCGATGCGATACGGGATATCGAAAGTATCATTGCCTTCCAGGGGATCTTGAATTTTTATGGTATTGATGATCTTTTTCGCCTGCGAGTCAATCAGCGATACCCGGGTGGGGCCGCTATAGTGGCTGCCCCGGGTGTATTCCGGGCAGGTATAGATGTCATCCGGATTGTCCCGGGGAATTTTGAGGGGATTGAGCATCCACAACATGAGGGCCCGATGCGGGTGCTTCGTTGACTGGATGGGCTGGACTTCAATAACTTGACCCCCGGGCGGCAGCCCATAATTGTCCGTCTGGCCAAGAGCCGTAGCCCCTAACAGCACGAGTAGGCATAAACTGAACAGCACGGTCTTCATGATCCCCTCCTGGGTATGGGTTATTATTGGCTGGGATTATAGAGCGTTCCCTGGAAACTTGCCGCGGTTGAAGCTCCGAATCTCTGGTATGAAACATTCATGGCCAATTTTGGGCCTCCCCAGAAAATGAAAGTTAGCTGTAGGGGCGGTTCGCGAACCGCCCCTACGAGAGACTCTCACGGAAAATCGTACAGCGCCCCGAATTTCCCCTGTAGATAGCGCACCAGATGCCGGGGCGTCAGCTCCTCTCCCGTGACCTCCTGGACCAGCGGCCGGGCCCACCAGCGGTGGCCCTGGGAGTGAATCCGCCCCCGCAGCCAGGTAAGCAACGGGGCAAAATCGCCCGCGGCGAACCTCTTTTCCAGGGGGCCCAGCTCCGCCTCCGCCCGGGCGAAGAATTGGGCGGCATAGAGGTTCCCCAGGGTGTAGGTGGGAAAATACCCAAAATGCCCCGCGGACCAGTGGACGTCCTGCATGACCCCCTGGCCGGGACTGGGGGGCGTCAGCCCCAGGTAGGCGCGCATCTTGTCGTTGAAGGCCCCGGGGAGGTCAGAAACCGCCAGATCGCCGTTCATCAAGGCCCGCTCCAGCTCAAAGCGCAGGAGGATGTGCAGGTTATAGGTCACTTCGTCGGCCTCGGTGCGGATCAGCGACGGCTTGACTTCGTTGACGGCAAAGTGAAAGACCTCCAAGGGCACGTCTTGGAGAGTGGTAAGGGTTTCCTGAGCCCGGGGATAAAAAAACCGCCAGAATCCCAGGGAGCGCCCCACCAGGTTTTCCCACAGCCGGGACTGGGATTCGTGGATGCCCAGGGAGACGGCGTCTCCCCGGGGGGCGCCCCAATGCTCCGCCGGCAGCCCCTGGTCGTAGAGGGCGTGACCGGTTTCGTGCAAGACGCCGAAAAAGGCCTGGCTGAAATTGTGCTCGTCGAAGCGGGTGGTGATGCGAACGTCCCCGGGACCGATGTCCACCGAAAAGGGGTGGGCGGTTTTGTCCAGGCGGCCGCCGGCAAAATCGTAGCCGAGGCTTTGGGCCGCCAGCCGGGCGAAACGGTCCTGGGCGTCCACCGGAAAATGCCGGCGCACCACTTCGCCCTGAGGCCGCCGGCCGCTCCCCTGGACCGCCTCCAAAACCCGGAGGAGGGATACCCGGAGCTCTCCCAGGAGAGGCGCCAGCGCCGCCGCGGTTTCACCGGGCTCAAAGAGGTCCAGGTGGGCGTCATAGGGTTCGGCGGCGTAGCCCAGGGCCTGGGCCTCCTCCCGCTTCAGGGCGACGACCGTGGCCAGGAAGGGCTTAAAAGTCTCCCAGTCGCCCTCCGGCCGGGTCCGCTCCCAGGCCGTTTCCCCTTCGGCGGCGGCCTTGGCCAGGGCCACGGCCAGTTCCTGGGGAATTTTGACGGCCCGGTCGTAATCCCGCCGCCACTCCCGGACGTTCACCGCGGCCGCGGTGCTCGGGTTTGCCACCTGGTCCGAGGCCTCCACCCGGGCCAGGGCCTCCCCCAGCCGAGGGTCGGTGGCCCGGAGGTGAATCCACTTGGCCAGCATGGCGAACTGCTGGTGGCGGTGCGGATGCCCTTTGGGAGGGATGTGGGTGCGTTGGTCCCAGCCCAGCACCTGGCCCATGGATTTCAAGTAGGCGGTCTCCAAGCTGTGCTCCGCCAGCCACCGGTAGGCGTCATCGGGGGTCATGGTTTACCTCCTGAAAAGTTCGAAACCGGATGGTAGCACCGGCGTCTGGCCTGTGCCGGGTGTTGTGGGCGCAGGGTACATTAGGAATTGGCGGGCCATGCCCGTCCTACAGTCAGTGCCGCGTCAGCCGCCAGGCCACCCAGGTGTAACTCTTCTCCGGCGGGAGTTCGATGACCCATTCATCCCGGGTGAGGCGGGACGAAAGGACCCAGCCCGCCGATTCATAGCGGCCCCGAAGTTCTTCCTCCTGGGTGTCTTTGAAGCCCGACAGGATCAGCCGGGCGTTGGGCGCCGCCAGGCGGGTGAATTCTTCGACTTTGTCCATCTGGACCGCCCAGGGCAAATTTCCCAGCAGCACCCCAAAAGTCCCCCGGAGAGATTCCGTGGACCCCCGGATCAGCTGGATTGCCCCGGCCAGGCCATTGGCCCGGGCGTTGTTCCGGGTGGTGACCACCGCCCGCCAGGAGAGATCCACCCCCACCCCGAATTGGGCGCCGGCGGCCACCCCGGCCAGGAGGAGGACCCCCGAACCGCAGCCCACGTCCAGGAGCCGCGCACCGGGCCCCCCGGCCAGGGTCTCCGTCAGGAGATCCAGGCACAGGCGGGTGGCGGTATGGCCGGGCGGAAAGACCGAGCCCGTGGCCAGTACCAGCACCCGCTCCCCCGGCCGGGGCCGGTAGGGCCGCCAGCGAGACCGCAACACCAAGTCAGGGGATAACCGATAAAACATGGTCAGGTGTTGACCTCCTGAGTCCCCGGCTTTTTTCTCGTCATGGGTTTTTTACCGTGAAAACCCAAATCCCCCTAAATCCCCCTTTGCTAAAGGGGGACTTTAAAACTCTCCTTTGAAAAAGGGGGGTAGGGGGGATTTTCATTCTCGGGGGTGGATCCTTTGTGGTTCATAGACGTTCAACCTCGGACCGAGGTGCGACCCGTCGAATCAGCCTTAGCCTGGCCATGATCATAGACGGCCCCAGGCACAACTGTCAAGGCGCGGCCCCGGAGGAAAATTCGCGCCGCCGCCGGTGTTGACCCCGCCTCTCTTTTTAGATAAGAATAGGTGAAATTTAGGAGAACTGCCGGTCTTGCCGAAACTTATTACAATTACTGACAGTCAGGTGGCATGGAAAAGATTCTCTTGACCAGGGCCGGCTATGAGAAGCTCATCCGGGAGCTGGAGTTTCTCAGCCAGGTGGAACGCCCCCAGGTAGTCC
>JAGVPN010000300.1 GCA_020052215.1 Syntrophobacterales bacterium | reverse complement strand
GTTTCCGGGGTGGGCGGCGGTGGGGTGGGCTTGGCCCAGGCGGCCCGGATCCGGTCCCGGGTGGCGGCCACGGCCTGATAATTCTTGTCCTTGACCTCTTTTAAATCCTTGGCTTTTTTGACCGCATCGCTCACTTCGCTTACCACCAGCGGGTTGGTTTCGCCCCGTTCCAGGGCCTGGAAAAACTGGTCCCCCAACCGGCGCATGGCCCTATTGACTTTCTGCTTCTGCCAGCAGGCCAGGGCGTAGCGGCCCAGGATCAGGCCCCGGCGCAGCGTATTGAGGGTCAGGGTCTTGGTGTACCAGCAGGCGCCCTTGAGCCCCTTCAAGGCCAAACCTGGATAATCAGCGGGCATGCATAACTCCTTTCCCGGGAGACCAAGAGCCGGGGAGAGAAACCCCGGCGTTGGGAGGCAACCGGGGATGGCTGTCTGGCCCCAGGCACGGTTTTTTTCTATACTATAGGGTGGGAGAAGGGGCGGTGCAATCTTAAAAGCGTCGTAAATTAGGGATCGTTATTCCGGAGGGTCGGCGTCCCGGTCCCCCAGTTTGTCCAGTTGGTCCCGCAAGGTCCCGGTGATTCCCTGGAGGTGGCTGCCGGGCCAGTAGATGCGGTGGCAGCGGGGGCACTCGAAGAACCGGCGTTGCTGGAGGAAGACATATTCTGCAACCCGGCCCTGGACCAGGTCCCGGCTGAGGGGGGCCAGGGGATCGTTGCAATGGCGGCAGCGGCTCAGGGGCTTGAAGTCGCGGGCCGAGAGGCCCAGGCGCTTAACCACTTCCGTCAGTTGGCCCTCGGGTTCGGCGGCGGCCAGCACCAGGAGATCAGGCCGCTTCAGGCGTCGGCAGGCTGCCTGCCGGGTCAGGATGTGGGTCCGGGGCCTGGGGGGCGGCCAGCTCCCGGGCTTATCCGGGGCCAGGCGCATGAGGGTGGCGTCGAAGCCGCAGAAACGCAGCCACTTGGCCAGGCCGCCCAGGGGCCAATCTACCAGGAATTTCATAGACCTCATTTTTGCTGACAGCTGACAGCTATCTTCCCAGCGGGACCTGGACCACGCCGGGAGGGGAAGCCAGGGTCAACTCGGCCGGGGTCAGGGGCGGATTGAGCTTAAGGTTTCGATATACCAGGCGCATTTCCATCTTGGGCGTGGGGGTCTTTAGGGTGATCTTCTCGGGCGTCTCGGGCGCCAGGGCGCCGAAATTGGCCAGTTCCGCGGTGAATTGCGCCTCCGGGGCGCCGCCGAACCACTCTTCCTGTACGGGGTAAAGCCCCTGGGCCGCTACCCACAGACGTTCGATCAGGGCGCCGCCCTGGCGCCACTCCAGACGGTAACGGCCCGTGGCGGCTTCGTAGTCGAAATTCTGGGGTGGTCCCGAACTCAAGGGCAGGGCCCCCACCAGCAGGCGCAGGGCCTGGGGCAGGCTGACGGTGGGGGGAATGAAGGCGGCCAGATTCCGGGGAGTAGCGGGGCCCTGAAACAGTTTATTTTCCTGGGGAGACAGCACCTTAACCTCGGCCCCGTCGGTGGCGAAGCTCAGGATGGTGCGGCCCAGGAAATCCAGGACATCAACCTTGAGACCCGCGGGCAGTCGACCCGTGAGCAAGGCCGTGCCGGAATAATTCCGCTGGGGGGACAGGAAGGTGATGCGGCCTTTGGCCTGGAAGGATTGGACCTGCTCTTGCCGGGCCTGAAGACGGGCGAGCAATTCTTCCGGGGAAATGACCGCCCCGGGCGGCGGGGCCGGCGGCAGGGTGCGGCAGCCTGCCGACCAGAGGAGCGCCGCCAGCAATAGGCAGAAAAAGTTTCGGAGGTTCAATGGGTTGGCCCTTTCAAGAAGGTTTCCACCTGATTGATTTTCTTCCGCAAGGTCGAGGTGTTGGCATTGTCCAGCACCAAGGCCCGGCGGTATAGGCGCAGGGCGTCCCGGTAGCGCTTGCTCTGGAAATAGGCGTCCCCCAGATGCTCGGCCACGGTGCCGTCCTGGGGCATGATGCGGTGAGCCCGCTCCAACTCGGCCACCGCCTTGTCGTACTGGCCTTTTTTATATAAGACCCACCCGAGGCTATCAATGATGTGGCCGCTGTCGGGTTTGGACCGCAGGGCCTCCCGGATCAACTTTTCAGCCTCATCCAGGTTTATCCCGGCTTCGGCGTAGGAATAGCCGAGGAAATTTTGGGCATCGGCATTATTCGGGTCCAGTTCCAGGACCTTCTTGATCTGCTGGATACTTTCGGGGCGATTATTCTGTTTCTCATAAAGCACTGCCAGGCGGAAATAGATTTCCCGGGGCCGCTCCACCTTCCCCAGCCCGGCGGAGAGGGCCTGGATGGCCAGGTCCCACTGGTTGTCTTCTTCATAAAAATAGGAGTTGGTAAGATAGATCTCTTCCTGCTTGGGAGTTTCGGCCAGGAGCTCGTTGAGAATTTGCCGGGCTCGGCCTTTGTCACCCAATTGAAAGGTGAGATAGGCCAGCCTGAGGCGCGCCTGGAGGGAATATTCGGATTCCCGGTTTACCAGTTGATACTCCAGGGCGGCCGCCTTCAGATTGCCTTTTTCCTCCAGGGCCATGGCGATAAAGTAGCGAGCCCGTGCCTGGTAGCGGGGCAGGCTCAGAAGAGGGCGGAAAAGGCGGATGGCATCGTCCGGCAGCTTTTGCTCCAGGCAGATCAGGGCGATATTGAAGTCAGCGGCAGGATCATTCCGCTCCAACTCCTTGATCTTGCGGAAGGCCTTCTGGGCATCGCCGTACCGGTTCATGATCAGGTAGAGGCGGGCGATGCTGGCCCAGACCTTGCTGTTGCGGGGGTGGGCGCGCAGGATGCGGCGATAGATGGACAGGGCCCGGGTGTATTGGTGTTCCCGTTCCAGGGTGACCCCCAGATCGAACATAGCCGGTACGAACTTGGGATCTATGGTGAGGACCCGCAAGAATTCTTTTTTCGCATCCGCCAGACGGCCGGTTTCCAGGTAAATGCGGCCCAGATAGTAGTAACCCACGACGAGGGTGGGGTCCAGGCGCAAGAGTTCCTGAATGGTGCGAATGGCTTTGGGATACCGCCGCTGTTGGGCGTAGAGGGTGGCCAGGAAGAGGCGGGCTTCCCGGTTTTCCGGGTCTAAGGTGAGGATGCGTTCGTATTCCCGGGTGGCGTCTTCCAGCTGGTTCAGGCCCACGTGCAGGCTGGCCAGGAGAAAATATGCCTCTTGCTGCTTGGGATCCAGCCGGAGGGATTTTTCGGCGTGAGCCAGGGCTTGCTTCACATCGCCCTGGCGTTGGTAGAGGGCGGCCAGTTCCATTTCCAGGGACGGGGATTCGGGATCATTTTTTATGGCCGTCTCATATTCCTGGATGGCCCCCGGGATGTTTTCGGCCACCAGCAGTTGTTGGGCCTTGAGGAAGTGGTAGTACGCCAGGCTTTTGGGGGTTTCCGCCGTGGCGGAGCCCCTGGTTTCGGTGGGCGCCACCCAACCCAGGGAAGCGCACCCCACGAACGCCAGGCACGCGGAGATCCCCAGAATCCCGCCGAGAAAGAGGCGGTACAGGGAGGTGCTGGTGCAGAAAATGCCGTTTCTGCTAGTTAAGATTTCGCACTTAAGCAAAGTTGTTCCTCGGAACGCGGCCCCGGGGCAAGCTAATCCCCTATCGTAGTCCGATAATCCTCCCAATCGGCGATCTCAGTTTTGAGATATTGACGCAATCGTTTAATGAGGCGATCCTCAATCTGACGCACCCGCTCCCGGGAGATGCGGTGGCGGGCCCCGATCTCCTGCAGGGTCATGGGCTTTTCCGCCAACAGGCGTAAGTCTAAAATATCCAGTTCCTTGTCGTTGATTTCAGTACGAAACTCCCCCAGCTTCCGGCGGAACAGGTTTTTCAGTTCCGCATCGGCCAACATTTCCTCGACCTGGGGATCGGAGGAGGGCAGGAAATTCTTGTGATATTCATCGGAGCCGTCCTTCAAGGGGGCGTCCAGGGAAAGCTCCCACGCCCCCAGGCGCTGGTCCATCTCGATGACTTCCTCTTCCCGCACGTTCAAGACCTCGGCCAGGAGTTTGGGGCCCGGCTCAAACCCCTGGGACCGGAGTTTCTCCTTCTCCCGTTTCAGGTTGTAAAAGAGTTTGCGTTGAGACTGAGTGGTACCGATCTTCACCAGTTTCCAGTTGTCCATGATGAACTTGAGAATGTAAGCCTTGATCCAGAAGGAAGCATAGTAGGAGAGCTTGATGCCCCGGTAGGGGTCGAATTTCCGGATGGCATGCATGAGACCGATATTGCCTTCCTGGATCAGGTCCAGGAGGTTTTTCATCCAGTATTTTTGGAACTCCAAGGCAATTTTGATCACCAACCTCAGGTTGCTGGTGATCAGGCGGGAACCGGCTTCCCGGTCGCCGGTCTCATGGTAGTGAGTGGTGAGGGCCTTTTCCTCCTCCGGAGTGAGCAGGGCGAAGTGGTTCGCCTCGCGGATGTAGCGCTGCACCAGGTCGAGATCGCTGGGAACCGGCAGGGTGGTCTCGGGCTCTCCAACCTCCGCCTCGATCTCGGGTTCCAGAATATCCGGCAGCTCTTCCGGAAAATCGGCCGTCTTCCTGTCGAACTGATTGCTCAAGGGCATCCTTCCTGGATCGGGTTCATGGCTTTACCAGATGAGGCGAACCGGAATGTGGCGCTGGGCCAGATAGTCTTTAATGCCTTTAATGGTGTAGGCGCCATAATGGACCATGGAAGCAATGAGCGCGGCATCCGCCCGACCCTGAGTAAGAACCTCCTGGAGGTGTTCGGGGACGCCGGCGCCACCTGAGGCAATCACCGGAATGGGCACGGCTTCGGAGATCATCCGGGTAAGGGTAAGTTCATAACCCGCCTGGGTGCCGTCGGCATCGATGGAGTTGAGGCAGATTTCCCCGGCCCCCAGTCGCACCGCTTCCTGGGCCCACCAGAGGGCGTCGATTCCCATGGGGGTGCGGCCGCCGTGAATCACCATCTCATAACCCGAGGGGGTGGTAAGGGAGGGAGTGACCCTTTTCACGTCCATGCCCAAGACGATGCACTGGCTGCCGAAGGCCTGGGCTCCGGCGGTGATCAGCCCGGGGTCCAGGATGGCGGCGCTGTTGACGCTCACCTTCTCGGCGCCGGCCAGGAGGACATCCCGCATATCGTTGAGGTTCCGGATGCCGCCGCCCACCGAAAAGGGGATGAGAATCTCCGCGGCCACCCGCCGGACCACGTCGATCATGATGTTGCGGCGGTCACTGGAGGCGGTGATGTCGTAGAAGACCAGTTCGTCGGCCCCGGCCTCATAGTAGAGCCGGGCCATGGCCACCGGGTCCCCGATATCCACATTATTCCTGAATTTGATGCCCTTGGTGGTCCGGCCGTCCCGGACGTCCAGACAGGGAATAATCCGCTTACTCAGCATAGGAGCCGTCCCAGACCAGGAAATTTTCCAGGATCTGCAGTCCGAAACGGCCGCTTTTCTCCGGGTGAAACTGGGTGGCCACCAGGTTGCGCCAGCCAATGGCGCTGGGAAACTCAATGCCGTGGTTTGTCACCCCCAGCACCATGGTCGTTTGGGCTGGGGCGGGATAGTAGCTGTGCACAAAATAGTATTCGGCGCCCTCCGGCAATCCCTTAAATATCTGGTGCTCGCTGAGAAATCGCACCCGATTCCAGCCCATGTGGGGGATCTTCAAGCCCTGGGCGCGAGGCAGCGCCAGGGTGCGCCCCGGCAGCAGGCCCAGGCAGGCGGCATCATTTTCCTCACTGTGCTCCAGGATAATTTGCGCCCCCAGACAGATGCCCAGGATGGGGATGCCGCGCTGGAAACTCTGGCGCAGGGCCTGATCCAGACCCAGCTCCCGGAGCGTGGCCATAGCCTTGCCCGCGGCTCCCACCCCCGGGAAAATGACGCGGGTGGCCTGGGCTACCACCGCCGGGTCCTGGGTCACCGTACCCTCCACCCCCAGGGCTTTGAGAGACCGGACCACGCTGGTGAGGTTGCCGGCTTGATAATCGATGATGACGATCACGGATTCCTTGAAATGGCGAGATGATCCTTACAAGTTAAAATTTATCAATCCGGGGGCTATGAGTCAACATGATTATCCCTGCCCTGGAGGTCCTGGTTGCGGCTCAGGAGAACTTTTTGGCGTAAAGGCCGTCCCGGCTGCACGGCCTCTGATTTTCCTTGACTTTAAACAATCTTAAACACTAGAATACTATAATTAAAACGGTCTCAAGGG
>JAGVPN010000063.1 GCA_020052215.1 Syntrophobacterales bacterium | reverse complement strand
CAGCCGCACCAGGGTATCCATGAAGGCCGCCAGGTTTTGCAGGAGTTTCTCGGCCCCGAAGGAGACCTTGCCCATGGGGGCATGCACCACTCCGGCCCGATCCACCCGAAACTCCACCTTGCCGCCTTTGAGATCACTCACGGCCTTGGCCACCTCGAAGGTGACGGTTCCCACCTTGACGTTGGGCATCAGCCCCCGGGGGCCCAGGATTTTCCCGATCTTCCCCACGGCGCCCATGAGATCCGGGGTGGCCACGGCCTTGTCGAACTCCAGCCAGCCCCCCTTGATGCGCTCGATGAGGTCTTCGGCCCCTACGTGGTCGGCGCCGGCATCCATCGCCTCTTTTTCCTTTTCTCCCTTGGCGAACACCAGGACCCGCACGGTTCTTCCCGTCCCATGGGGCAGGACCACCGCCCCCCGGACCATCTGGTCGGCGTGGCGTGGGTTTACTCCCAGGGCCACCGCGATCTCCGCGGTTTCGTCAAACTTGCTGGAGCTGACCTCCAAGGCAAGGTTGACGGCGTCCTGGAAGGGATAGCGCTGATTGCGGTCCACCTTCGCGGCGGCCTCCCGATATCGCTTGCCATGTTTGGCCATCGGTATCACTCTCCCTTTTTAAGTCAGTAGTCAGTAGTCAGTAGTCAGTAAAAAAACTCGTTACCTTGCTTCTCCCCACTGTTCCCTCGCTTACTGTTCGTTCAAAGATCGAGGGCCGTGGCCAAATCGCTTCTTCTCACTGGCTACTGACTACTGACTACTGCTACTCCACTATCTCGATGCCCATGCTCCGGGCGGTGCCGGCGATGCTGTGCATGGCCATTTCCAGGCTGGTGGTGTTCAAATCAGTCATCTTCTGCCGGGCGATCTCCTCCAACTGGGTCTTGGTGATCTGCCCCACCTTCTCCCGGCTGGCCTCCTTGGCGCCCTTGGCCACCTGGGCCATCTGCTTGAGCAGCACCGACGCCGGGGGCGTCTTGGTCACAAACGTGAAGGAGCGGTCGGCGAAGACCGTGATCAGCACCGGGATGATGGTCCCTTCCTGGCCGGCGGTGCGGGCGTTATAGGTCTTGCAGAATTCCATGATGTTGACCCCATGCTGGCCCAAGGCCGGACCGATGGGCGGCGACGGGTTGGCTTGCCCCGCGGGAATCTGCAATTTGATCTGGGCGATTACTTTTTTGGCCATTATTATTTCCTTCTTTTACTTTGCGCCTTGGCGTCTTTGCGAGAGAAACATCACGCAAAGGCGCCAAGGCGCAAAGGCAAGGCTTAAATTTTCTCTAACTGGGTGAACTCCAGTTCCACCGGCGTCGGCCGCCCGAAGACGCTGATCATCACCCGCACCCGGCCCCGGTCCGGCCGCACCTCGTCCACCAGCCCGGTAAAATTGGTAAACGGACCGTCCGTCACCTGGACTTTGTCCCCCTGCTCAAACTTGATCTTGGGCTTGGGCCGCAGCACCCCTTCCTGCATCTGGGCGATGATCTTTTGGGCCTCTTCCTCGGGGATGGCCACCGGCTCTTCTTTGCTGCCGATAAAGCCCGTCACCTTGGGGGTGTCTTTCACCAGGTGCCAGGAATCGTCGGTCAGCTCCATGTGCACCAGGACGTAGCCCGGATAGAATTTCCGGGAGGAGAGTTTCCGCTCCCCTTTGACCATCTCTTCCACCGTCTCCGTGGGGACCAGAACCTGCTCCACCAGGTGCCCCAGGCCCCGAGCCTGGGCCCGCTCCATGATGGCGTTCTTAACCTTCTGTTCAAACCCCGAGTAGGTATGGATGATGTACCACTTTTTGGACACGGTCTTACCTTCTTGCCTCAGTGGATGAAATACTGGACCAGGCGGGACAGGAAAAAATCCACCAACCCCAGATACGCCCCGATGAAGAACACCAGGATGAGGACTACTCCCGTGGTGCCCAGGGTCTCTTTGCGGTTGGGCCAGGTGACCTTCTTCAGTTCCTGAAACGCTTCCGCGAGAAAATTCTTGCTTTGAGCCCAGTACTGCTTGACCGGCGGCACCTTGCTGAACCACCCAGGGCGCGCTTTGCCAGGCTTGATTCTGACCACCTGCCCCCGGGAAGCGTCGCCGCCGGCTTCCTTCAGGGTCGATTTGGGCTTCGTCTTGGTCTTTTTCATACGGGTTTCACCCTACCGGCCCCCTGAAACGGAAGAACCCATCCCCGCCCGAGGCCTGCGCCCGGGGCAAGGACCTATCCAGGCTTCTTCTATTTAACCCTGGAGCACCTCGATTAAGGGAATTCAAGGAGAGAATCTGCGTGTGCGGCTAGATGGCGGATACTCACCAACCGACCCCTTGGTCCCATGTCTCACATCATAATCTGGCAGGCCAGGAGGGATTCGAACCCACAACATCCGGTTTTGGAGACCGGCGCTCTAACCGTTGGAGCTACTGGCCTGTCTTCTCCCCTACTTGCTCTCTCGATGAAGGGTGTGGGTCCGACAAAATGCGCAAAACTTTTTAAAGGCCAGCCGGTCCGTCGTCCGCCGCTTGTTCTTGGTGGTTGTGTAGTTCCGGCGCTTACACTCAGTACAGGCTAAGGTAACGATGTCTCTCATAAGTTATTCCAAATTTTCTCAGTGGCACAGGCCTCTGGCCTGTGGTCCTTATAAGAACTATTCCAAAATCTCGCTCACCACGCCGGCGCCCACGGTGCGGCCGCCTTCCCGGATGGCGAAACGGAGTTCTTTTT
>JAGVPN010000066.1 GCA_020052215.1 Syntrophobacterales bacterium | reverse complement strand
CCCAGGTTTCGCCAGGCCTGCTGCCGCTCCAGCCCGGCCATGATCTCCAGGTTCACCAGGAGCAATTCCTGGGAGAGGATGGGACTGCTGGCCTGCATATCCTCTGACACCCGCTTGATGGCGGCGTCCAAACCCTGACCGGCTTCGACACAGATCACCAGCAGGTCCAGAGCATCGGGAAGCGAGTCCCTGATTTTATGCTGGCGGGAACTTATCATCCGGTTCAGGACGAGATTCGGGAGAAAATATCCCAAAATGCAAAGGACGAGGGGAATCCCCATTAACAGGCCGCCCTGGCTGGTTTTCCCCCACAGTAAGAATAAGATTAACACCGGCAGGACCAGCAGTCCCCCCAATTTGACCCCGAGAAACAGAGGGATGGCCCGTTCAGTGTGAATTCCGGCCTGGATGAACTTTGCCTGGAGTCGCTTGATCTTGGCGTCGTCTTTTCTCAGATTAAATTTCCTTTCAAGCTTTTCGACCAGGTCGGAACTCAAGAAGGCAGTTTTGGCTTCCATTTGGGGGCGCATTAAATCGGTATTTTGACGCGCATTGACCTGAAGCCGCCGCCGCACCGAGGAGTGGCGCTGCTGAAGAAAAAAGCCCAGGAAGGTGATCATGCCGCCGATTAAGAGTCCAAAGATAACTGCCTGTAAAATTTCCACGTTACACCTTGATGTTGACAATCTTGTGAATAGCCCACATGCCCAACACCTGGAATCCCACCGCCACCCCACACATGACCTGACCCATAGGATGCTTAAACAATTGTGATTCGTATTCCGGGTTGATCACCATCAGAATGACGGCCAGCACCGGTGGCAGGAGGAGGAGGATAAGCCCTGACAGCCGGCCTTCCGCAGTTAAGGCTTTGACCTGATTGCGCAACTTGAATCGTTCCCGAATGAGGACCGAGATCTTCTCCAAAATCTCCGTGAGGTTGCCGCCGGTTTCCCGCTGAATCAAGACTGCGGTGGTAAAAAAGCTCAAATCCCGCAGGTCGATGCGATCACAGAGATTAAGTAAGGCGGTATTCAGGTCCAAACCATGGTTAAATTGCGAGAAGGTTTTGAAAAACTCCGTTCCCAGGGGATCGGCCATCTCTTTGGCCACTTGCTGCAACCCCGTAGGAAAGGCATGGCCGGCCCTGAGTCCTCGGGCCAGCAGGTCCAGGGCATCCGGCAGTTGTTTTTCAAACTTTTGGAGTCGTTTCTTCCTTCTGCGGGTTAAAACCTTGTAGGGGATGAGCAAACCCAGCCCGCCGCCGGCCAGTCCCCCCCAGGCACCCCAGTTCCACAATCCCACTCCCGCCATCACCAGCCCGGACAGAGCAACGACGACCAAAAAGGTTCTTAATTGCCAGTCCAGGTTCGCCTTAAGCATCATGCTCTGAGTCTGGTTAAATATTTTGAATTTACTCAGTATCTGGTCGAGAGGGGATTTTCCCAGGCTTGCCCTGTTAAGGAGGGTGTCAACGCTGAGGGACGGATCCAGCCCCTCCATGACTCTGAGCCTCTTCTTTAACCGCCGCTGGTGGAGCCGTTCCGGGTTGGCCAGGAACAAGAAGATGCCCCTAATGAGGAAAAAGAAGCTGAGGAAAATCAGAAAAATCAGCATCAGGAAAGAATAATCTAGGGAGTGAAACAGTTCACTGGCCATCAAGACCTCCCTGGCGGACATGGCCCCCGGGGTCCAGAGCGGGGTTGCGGCCAGGTTCGGAACTAGGGCTTAAGGGACATCTCCCGCCATCATAGGCTTACGCATGTTCCTGGAAGAGACTGCTGGGCAACTTGAGGCCCATAGATTCCAGGCGTTTCATAAACTTGGGGCGGATGCCGGTGGCCATAAAACGGCCCTTCACTTTCTTGTCCTCGGTGAGCCCCATCAGACTGTAGGCAAAAATCTCCTGCATGGTGATCGTGTCACCTTCCATGCCGACGATCTCAAAGAGGTTCATCATCTTGCGGCTGCCGTCACTCAACCGGGCCAGTTGTAATACGACATTGATGGCAGAGGTTATCTGGTGCCGGATGGCCCGTTCGGGGATATTCAGGCCGGCCATGGAGACCATGGTTTCCAGGCGGGTGAGGGCATCCCGGGCGGAGTTGGCATGAATAGTGGCCAGGGAGCCGTCGTGACCGGTATTCATCGCCTGGAGCATGTCCAGGGCCTCGCCGCTTCTCACCTCCCCCAGGATGATGCGATCTGGCCGCATGCGCAAGGCATTCCGTACCAGATCACGCTGATTGACCTCTCCTTGACCCTCCAGGTTGGCGGGGCGGGTTTCCAGTCGAACCACGTGGTCCTGCTGCAACTGGAGTTCGGCGGAATCTTCAATAGTGATGATCCGTTCATCGTTGGGGATGAAACTGGACAAGACATTGAGGAAAGTGGTTTTCCCGGTGCCGGTGCCGCCGGAGATCAGGATATTAAGGCGGGCCTGAACCATTCCGTGGAGGACCTCGGCCATGTCCTCGGTGATGGCTCCGAAACCGATCAGGTCCTCAACTTTTATGGGATCCCGGGCGAACTTGCGGATGGAGAGGGCCGGTCCATCCAGGGCCAGGGGCGGAATGATGGCATTAACCCGGGAGCCGTCCGGCAGTCGGGCATCCACCATGGGAGAGGATTCATCGATGCGGCGTCCCACCCCGGAAGCGATCTTTTCAATGATTTTGAGCAAATGGGCGTTGTCGGTAAATCGGACGATCGAGGGTTCCAGCTTGCCGCGACGTTCCACGAATACCTTGCTGTAGCTGTTCACCAGAATATCGTTAATGCTGGAATCAGCCAGGAGGGGTTCCAGAGGCCCATATCCCAAGAGCTCATTCCTGATTTCCCGACAGAGCCTCTCCTTTTCAGGCGCGGGGAGCGGTATCTTCTCTTCCGTCAGGATCATCTCGACCCCACGGCGCAAGTCCTCTTGGATCGCACCCTCTGTGGCTGCCGTCAGGCGGGTGAGGTCCAGTAAGCCAAGGAGCTTCACGTGTATCTTCGCCTTCAATTCATTGAAGATATCGTCTTTCTTTCGCCGGTCTAGTTCTTTCTTCTGGTCTTGCCCAAAGGTGGGGGGCTGGGCCGTTTGCCCCTCTAATTGCCGTTGGCGGATGCGGTCCAGTAGGCTCATGGTTTTTTCTTGCTCCAGAGACGCTGAAGCCATTTCCATCCCGAGCCATTGGTTGCCCCCAGCGTGTCCTCTTGGCTGAATTTTCTGGCTATTAATTTCAAGTCTGTGGAGATGGGATGGCGGGGAGAGGTTTCCACCAGGAGTTTGCCTTCGTTGACGCTGAAACTTGCCTGTTTGTAATCACAAGCAATGGTGCCCGAAATGGTCTTCCCTAAAAAATTTTCCACGTCAGCTACGCTCAATTCATGTTGGCGATCCCAGTAATTCACTATGACCTCGACTTCGAGTTCCTTCAATCCCAGGAGGCTAAGGATGTCCAGCATTTTCTTGGCGTTGGAAAGGGCCGGGATGGATTGCGCGGTCACCAGCATCAAGGATTCGGAGAGTTCCAGGGCCCTCATGGTGATCTCATCAAGTTGATGACAACAGTCTATCAGGATCCAACGGAACCCCAGGTTTTCTTTGAGGTAGCTGATAATCTTATCCAGATGGTCGGCGTTAATGATCTCGGCTTCTTCCAATCTGGCCGGAGCCGGAAGCAGATAAATATTTTCACCGATGGTATAGAAGATATTTTGTAAATAATTATTGTCTAAGCGTTCCAGATTTTCGATCACCTCGGCCAAGGTATGTTCAGGGTGGACATCGAAAAAATAGTTGAGCTGGCCAAATCCCAGATCCAGGTCCACCACCAGCACCTTGCCGCGGCGCTCCTGCGCCAGGAGGCCGGCAAGATTGGCGACCAGAAAACTGGTCCCGATTCCTCCCTTACACCCGAGAAACGAGATGATTTGGGTGGGTTTTGCCGGACTTTTCCTGACTTCGGTCCGGGCCAAGATGCGCTGTACCGCTTGCTTGAAATCTTCCTCCTGGATAGGGAAGGTAAAGCATTCTTTGGCTCCCAAGCGAATCGCCTTCCACAAGTTGTTGGTGGAGATTTCCTTAAAGTAAAGGAAGATGGCGGGACTACCGGGATTGGCCACAACCCTCTCGATCCAGTGGTCCAGTTCAGGGTTGTTTTCCTGATATTCCAAAAAGACCACATCGATGCCATTCACAGCCTGGGAAGGCAGATGGGCCAGATCGTGGCTTTCCGCTAACTTGCCGGTGCCGGAGGCTTCAATAATTTGCTGGAGGTATTCCTTGTTTTCCAGGGAATGGAAATAGATGCTGAATTGGGTGGACATCGCCGTTTACGATCCTAAGCCTGAGCGGGTTATATTCTTAGAGGTCAGAAGGTTACCGGGGTCCGTTCTAATCCTCGGATTATCTCCACCGCCCGGACCGGCGGAGCAACAGTGACCGCAGCGGGGGGAGCCGGAGCGATTGCCTTCTTCGGTTTTCCAAATAACATGCTGGTATCCGCCCCCAGGGTTTCCACCAGTTGTTGGTCTCCCTGGCCCCGCAGCACCAACGAAATCCGCCCTTCCTGGGCAGCCAGGGCCAGGCGTTCTCCTTGTTCGGGGGTAACTTCCAGCGTCACCGTGGGGACAATCTGGGGTTTGTCTCCCGGGCGATTTTCCAGCTTTTGACCGGTGCCCAAAACTTTCAGGTTCTGGAAGAGGAGCTTGGCGATGGGGTCTTTGTCAAATTCTCCCTTATCTACAACCACCACCACGTCCACCCGGTTCCCGGGGGTCAGGAAGCCGGCCACCCCGGAGGCTTCGTCCACCTTCACCGTCATGGCCCGCTGGTTGGGACTCAGCAGGGCGGTGATCCCCGGAACGGTCCCCTTGGGAGCCAGTTTGTTTTCCGTGATGAGTTCCCCTGGCAGTATAGACGTAACCGTTACCCGCCCCACCACCTGTTCCAGGTTTTTAAAGGACCCTTGGGGGGGGGTCTCCTGATGCCAGACTTCCGTCTTGAGCTGCACGGCGCTCAGGAGGCTGGTGGGGTCTATGGGGGTTTTAGCCACCACTACGAGAGTGGATTTTTCCTTGACCGGAGGTTGAACGGCGGCTTGCCGTTTTAGCCATCCCAGGGCCATATAGGAAGCCAGGGTGGCAAAAGCGACGGCTAAAAGCAGCCAGGCCCAACCGGGTAAACGAGGCATCGTCTTGTCACTCCCTGCAAAGGGGTGCGGGTTTTCGTATCTGCATCAACTTCCCGACCCCGGATGTCCGACTAACCGGTTTCAGGTTTTATTCAATCAGGAACCGTGGTCCGGCGCCGGGGGGGCCATGACCCCGCCAGGTTCGGCCCACAAGGGTAGCGCTGGGGCCGCATTCCCTTCAGCCGTCCCCCTTCTTGGCTAGACTGGTGTCCCAGGTAAACCCTGGGCCGAAGCCCTGCGGCTTCTGCCCCGGCCCCCGCAAGCCGCTAACCGTTAAGACGGTATCTTGGCGGCGGCTTTAGTGAACATCGCCCCGATCTTGGTGCCGAGGGTAGTCGCCCCCACCGTGATCGCCAAAGCGATCAGCGCCACCAACAGGGCATATTCAATGGCCGAGGCGCCTTCCTCATCATTGATGAAGGCCATGATTTTCTGCAGGTAAGTT
>JAGVPN010000321.1 GCA_020052215.1 Syntrophobacterales bacterium | reverse complement strand
GGGCTACCACCGCCCGGCCCGGCCCGGGAAAAGCCCCGGACGCACCCCAGGAAACCAAGCGGACTGAACCCGTCGGGGTCACCCTGCCCGAGTTGATGGAGATGTGCCACAAGGGTCAGGAGCTGTCGTTGCAGCTTCCCATCCGATCCCACAAACCCGGAGTTGGTAACCTGGGCATGCTGAAGGAATGGGAGCGCAAGCCGGAGGGGCAGTCCTGGAGATACTCTCTGGTGCTTGAGCTGGCCCCGAACCTCAAGGAAATCGCTGACGGCCTGACCCCGGAGATGGTCGTTAAGTCATTCGCGGAAGCTGCGATCACGGTCATCGTGGCCAACCTCAAGGTGCTGGGGGCCGATGATCGGTTTTTCTCAGCACCCACTACTCCGCTCCCGGTCACCGGCCCCTGTGATTATCACCCGGACCTTCCGGCCACCTGGCGGGATGAGCAGGGGTTACAGCGGTGCACAAACTGCCCCGGGCCGACCCAGCAGCAGGAAGAAGTGGTTCCCCCGGGTTGGGAGGACACCCCGGGCCCGGCCATCACACCCCCGCCGCCCCAGGCCAGAGGCAACACCAGGCCCCAGGACGCCCGTAAGTCGCTGTTTTAATCCTCCATCAATCACCCATTAATTGATCAGGATTAATCACGAGATAGCTCACGGAAGCCGCAACTATTCGAAAAATTCGAATAGTTCAAGAGGGAGAAACAATTATAGGGGGCCTTTTCCGGGCCCCCTACTTTTTAAGGAGGCCCTGATGTTCAAACGGTTCAAGAAATGGCGCAAGGAGCGCCAGAAAAAACGATTCCTGATTTCGGAAGCTCGGCGGTGCATGCAGGAGCTGGGAATCTTGAAGCATAACTTCTCAGACAAGGCGGTCATCGCCATTTGTGTGGGAATCGCCGCGGGCTATTTGGCGGCTATGTGCCTGGCAAAATCTCTCGGGGAAGACGCCGTGATCCAATCTTTTATAGCTCCCGTAAAACCGGCCCAGCACCTCGACGGGTAAGGGAGGGGTCATGGCCAAGAAACCAAGCTATTCCTTCAGCAAGCTGGAGACGGACGAGAAATGCCCCTTTGCTTATCAGAAGATCTACATCGAGCGGATCCCCAGGGCAGAAACGGAGCCGCTGGTCATCGGGAAAATGCTCCACGAGTTGGCGGCTCAATATCTGGACCGGCTGATCGGGGCCAAACTCCAAACCGACTGGACCTGGGCCGAGCAACTCACGCCCAAAGAGGCCCCGGATGACGTTTTCGAGATCTGGCCGCGGTTCTTCAACTCCTTCATTCTGCCGCCCATGGAATCTCCTGGGGTGGAGCTGAGGCTGGCGTTTGACCGGCGCTGGAAGCCCACCGGATATTTCAGCGACGATGCCTTTTTCCGCATGGTGGTGGATTGGACCTACCGGCAGGGTGAACTGGTGGTGGTGCAGGATTGGAAATCTAACCGCGTGATCCCTGAAACGGTGGAGAAAAATCTGCAACTGCGGATCTATGGCTGGGGAGTGCGGGAAGCCATCTTTTCCACGGCTCAAGAAATCCTCTTGCGCCTCCACTTTCTCCGCTACGGGGCCGACCGGGAAGTCATCCTTCTCCCGGATGACTTGGCAACGGTTCCCAAGGAACTTGAGGAAAGAATCGAGCGGATCGAATCCAGAAAAGATCAGGATTTTGAGCCAACCCCGGGCTCATTCTGCGGCTGGTGCGGGGTTATGAATCATTGCCCGGTCATGGCCCAGGCCATCGTGCCGGTGAATATTCTCTATCCCACCACCCGAGAGGACGCGGTGAAGGCCGCTACCTTGCTCCTGGCCATCCAGACGATGGACACGGAGCTGAAAAACAACCTGAAACGCTACGTCAAGGAGAACGGGCCGGTCCCGGTGGGCGATGTCGTCTATGGCCCTAAACTCTCCACGAGCTATGAACTGGATCCCAAGGAAATTACCGATTACCTCTTGAATGAGGGCGGTCTGGAGAATGATCAGGCCTGGGAACTTCTCAACCTCACCAAGACCAACCTGGAACGCGGCCTGAAAAAGCTCAGACGCAAAGACCTTATCCCAAAGGTCCTGGAGCTGGCCCCGAGCAAACCTACCGAAAGCATCCAATTTTGCAAGGTTAAGTAAAACCCTTTCCTACAAAGCCCTCTGTCTCCAACCCGGCGCGCTGACGGGAAAAACGCTGGGATGCGCAAGTTAAGCCGTCGAGGGCAATCAATCATTCAGGCGGTAATCCACAGCACCGGGGGTCAGCCCCACCAAACGAGACATAACTTTTTTTAGGGGGATTTATGAAAATCCAAACCATCGACATCAAAAACTTTCTGGCCCTGGAGCAGGTGACTCTCAACCTCCAGGCCCCGATCAACATCATCGCCGGCGCCAATGAGGCCGGGAAATCCAGCATCAGGGATGCTATCCAATGGTGCTTAACCGCCCAGGCCCGGGGCCTCAAGACCCACCAGGACCAGGCTTATCTGATCCGGCAAGGGGCCAAGGCCGCGGAGGTCACCATCACCCTGGCGGACGGCCAGGTTATCACCCGCAAAAAAAACCCCAAGACCCCGGCCAGCGTTACCGGGCCGGTGCCCGACGATCAGGTCATGGCGGCCATCCTTTGTGACCCCTTGGTCTTTTTCTCCTTGCTGGATGATACCCGCCGGCAGATCTTGTTCGGGCTGATCCCGGGATTGAATCCCACCACCGAAGAAATTGCAAAAAGGTTGTTCGCCCTGGATGAATCTTTCAAAGAATGGAATGAAGGGGCAATTGTTTTAAATCTGGCGGGACTGGCGGTCAAACAGGGCTTCAAAGCCGCCGAAACCGAAGGCGTTACCCGGCGGCGCATCGCCAAGCGGGTGCGGGATGAGGCCAAGGTGGAGGAGCCGGAGGACCGGGCCAACATCGGTGGAACCGAATACATCCTCCCGGACATCAAGGAGGAGGAAGTCAAAGACGGCATAGCGACGCTACGGGCCGCCCGGGACAAGCTCCTACAGAAGCGCGGCAAGGTGGAAGCGCAGACTAACAAGCTCCCCGAGATGGAATCGGAACTGGAGGCCATGGAAGAAAATCTGTCCACGCCCCCAACCCCCGGGGAAGTCGAAACACTGGTGAAGTACCTGAACATCAACCGGCCGATTCTGGAAAAGCTCATCGCCGCAAACGAGGCCCGGGAATCCGGCACAGCTGATCAATTGTGGCCAGAGGCGTGTCCCGCCTTTCCTGGCTCTGGCCTCGCATGTCCCCGGTTCGGTGCGGTGGCAATCCCCGGCGCCCCGCCCCCCGACACGGCCAAGGTTGAGAAATTGAAGGCCGACCTTAACGAGCAGCAAGAAGAGGTTGAACGCCTGGGGGCCGAACTAAAGGTCGCCCAAGATAGGGAGAAAGCCTTTAATGAGTTCCAGGAAAGCTACCAGAAGCTTTCCGACAAGATCGCCAAGCTCAAGGAGCAGCAGGAGCAGGCGACGGCGACGGCTCAACTGGATCAGAAAATCGCTGTCCTGGATGCCCGGATGAAGACGGGTTATGAACTCCTGGACGCGGTGCGGAACTTCTGGCGCAAAAAGGAGGCGGCCGAGGCGGTCACGGCCAAAGTCGCCCAGGCCGAAAAGGAGATCACCCTTTACGACGCCCTTGCCAAGGCCCTGGCCTCGGACGGCATCCCCTCCCAACTCATTGCTGAGGCCCTGGAGCCGTTCAATAAGAGGCTCTATGTCGCCTCAAGCTACCTGTTTCCTGAATACGAAGACTGCCCCCTGGTGCTCACCCAGGATCTGGAGGTTTACCGTCAATCGCCCTACGCCTGCCTGAGTAAGTCCGCCAGATACCGGGCCGGAATTTGCTTTCAATACGTGCTGGCTACCCTGGCCGGCGCCCGCCTCCTGATGATCGACGAGGCGGACATCCTCGACCCCGTGAACAGAGCCCAACTGATTGACTTCCTGCTGGCCGTGCGCCAGGACTTCGACACCATCCTGGTGTTCGCCACTTCGGACCATGCGGACCCCTCCCCCGTGCCCGAGATTCAGGTGTGGTGGTTGGAGGAGGGGCGGCTTGCCCCGGTGGTGCTGGAG
>JAGVPN010000285.1 GCA_020052215.1 Syntrophobacterales bacterium | reverse complement strand
GGTATCGCCGTGTTTGAAAAGATTGTCCTGGCCACCGACCTGTCGCCCGCCTGGAATGAAATCGTGGCCTGCGCCGGAGAATTTAAGGCCCTGGGGTGTAAACAGGTAATCTTGACGTATGTGATCAGCGTCAAGTTTATGGCGGGGATGGAAGGTATCCTCCAGTCCACCGCCCGTCCGAAGTTGGAGGCGCAGCAGCAACAATTGGAGGCTCAGGGGCTGCAAGTGAGCGTGGAGATACCCATGGGCCTGCCAGCCGATTCCTTGAACGAGATCGCCTGCCGCTATGGCGCCGACCTCATTGTGGTGGGTTCCCACGGCCAGTCGCTCTGGCGGGAAGGGGTGCTGGGGTGCTTCACCTGTGCGGTGCTGCATAATGCCCAATACCCGGTGTTGTTGCTCAATGTCAGATTGAAAACGCCGGGACAGCCGGGTTCATGTCAAATCTCCGGCGCCGAAGTCCTCCGTCACGTGCTCTTGCCCACGGACTTTTCGGCAATCTCGTCTCGGGCCTTAGAATATGTGGAGCGCCTGGCGGCCAAAGGACTGAGCCAGGTCACCGTGTTAAACGCTCTGGATGTGCCGGGAGGCGAAGCCTATCCCCCGGGCTTCCAGGAGATGGCGGAAGCCAAGGCCCGGAACTCCCTCGATGCCTGGACGAAGCGTCTAAAGAGCGCTGATATTCCCCAGGTGTACCCAGTTTTCGATCCGGGCCACCCCCTTCCCGTCATTCTCCAGGTCCTGGAATCCCAAGATATCTCGTTAATCGTCATGGGCACTCAGGGGAAAGGTTTTATCAAGGAGATTTTCCTGGGCAGCGTGGCCCATAATGTTTCCCGGTTGGCGATGTGCCCGGTGCTCTTGATCCCTCCCGTATCGCGGTAATTGCGGGGACATGCGTGAGAAGAACTTTTTGGTTTCAGGCAAAAAAGTTCAGCCGGGGGCGCCGGATTTTCCTCCTGCAAGGGTTTAGTACTTAGAAATCCGGATACACGGTTATTAAGTCAGCGAGTCTGACGCTAATCACTCAAAAAGGAAGGGTACCAATGAAATTTTTACGTGGAACTTTTATCGGTTGGTTTTGCCTGGTGGTAGGATTCCTGGTGGTCTGGCAACCTTTGCCGACCCAGGCGCAAGGTGCGGCTCCGGCCACCGGCAAGCCTGCCCTCTATGAATTCGGCGCCAAATACTGCATCCCTTGCAAAGAGATGAAAGAGGTCATGGCGGCTTTAAAAATTAGCCATGGCGACCAGGTGGAATTTCGCATGGTGTATACGGATGAAGAAATGCCCCTGTTTGAGAAATACAAGATCGTGGCCATCCCCACCCAGGTCTTTTTCGATGCCTCCGGCAAAGTAGTAGATCAGCATATCGGCGCCTTGCCCAAGGAAGAAGTTCTCAAAAAACTCAAGGAATTGAAGTTTATCCGCTAAGTTAGGAGACCATTCATGGCATGGAGTGAAACTCTGGGGCAGGTCATGCAGACCCGTCCCATCTTGGCCTATGGCGCCAGCTATCTGGGCGGGGTGATTGCCACCGCCAGCCCCTGTATCCTGGCCAGCATCCCCCTGGTTATCGGCTTCGTCGGCGGCTATGCCGGGGGCAACAAGAAGCAGGCCTTTTTCTATTCCCTGACCTTCGTGGTGGGGTTAGCCGTGGTCATGTCCATCCTGGGCGCTATGGCCGCCCTCATGGGCACCATGTTCGGCCAGGTGGGGACCTACTTGTATTTCGTGGTGGCGGTCATCCTCATCGTCATGGGGTTGCAATTGTCCGGCCTCATCAACCTGAAAATGGGCGGGGCCTCGCAGAAATTCTTGCCCCAGCGCACCGGCCTGATCGGCGCCTTGATCTTAGGGGCGCTGTTCGGCCTGGTGCTGTCGCCCTGCGCCTCCCCGGTGTTGGCGGTGATCCTGACCCTGGCCGCGGTCAAGGGCGAGGTGGCTTACGGCAGCACTTTGCTCTTCGCCTACGCCTTGGGACAGGGGACCCTGATCCTGGTGGCCGGAACCTTTACCGGGGTGATCGAGAGTTACTTGCAATCAAAAAGCGCCAAGGTGGGCACCATGATCCAAAAAGCGGCCGGTGGCCTGATCTTCTTTGCCGGCTGCTACATCTTGTTCCAGGGAATCAGGAATTGGTGATCATAGAGGAATCAGGCTATGAAAGATCAGAATATCAAGGAAGTTATCCAGGACCGTTACGGCAAGATCGCCCGGGGAGAGCAGACTTTTTGCTGCCCTACCTGCGGGCCAACTACTACTGATCAATGTCTGGCCGTGGGTTATACGGCAGAGGACCTGGCGCTGGTCCCGGAAATGGCGATTTTGGGGGTGGGCTGCGGCAACCCCACGGCGCTGGCTGACCTTAAAGTTGGTGAAACCGTCCTGGACCTGGGCGCAGGCGCCGGCATCGACGTCTTCCTGGCGGCCAACAAGGTGGGGGAGCGCGGCCGGGTCATCGGCGTGGACCTGACCGAGGACATGGTGGCCCGCGGACGGCAACTGGCCCAGGAGCACGGCTTCGGCAACGTGGAGTTCCGCCAGGGTGATATTGAGCATCTTCCGGTGGATTCGGCCACCGTGGACGTCATCATCAGCAATTGCGTCATCAACCTGACCCCGGACAAACTGGCGAGCTTTAAAGAGATTCATCGCGTCTTGAAGCCCGGCGGGCGCATCCTGATCGCCGACTTGGTGACCGCCG
>JAGVPN010000008.1 GCA_020052215.1 Syntrophobacterales bacterium | reverse complement strand
GAGCGCCGGGCCGGCCAGGGCCACCTCGTCCCGGGCCGGCTTAAGCCCGGAATAGTTTTTCAGCAAGTGCCAGGCGAACTCGGACCCCTTGGGCAGATCGTCAGCCTGATCGTTGAAGGCACAGGTGTCGCCGGGCGCGGCCTTCAGGCCCTCCGTCGGACGAACCGGGTTTTCGTATTTCCAGGGGTGCAGCAGGTCCGGCTCAATATAGACCCCCGGGGCCGCGGTGACGGCGTCCGGGGTGGTGATGGCTTGGTGGGCGAGTTCCCAGAGCTCCGCTGCCGTTGCTGCCGCGGGGTTCGCTTCGGCGACGTACCAGCGCGGCGCCGGCGAGGCCCCCGGCTGCCTGCCGATTTCTTCGTTCGGGCATAGGAGCCGAATACGGAAAGTATTGCCGTCCAATCTGAGGGGTTGGCTCTTGAGGCGCTGCCCAACCTGGGGCGGCATCTTAATCAAAAACCTTGGCGGATTTGTATTAGACATGAGACCTCCCGGGTTCCCTGCCTCTGGCGCTCGCACCAGGTTTGACGTTAGGGGCAAGCCTGCTGATATTGAGGTACAGACGCAATGCTAATGGAACTGTAGCACCAAGTTTCTCCTGGCCGCGGTTCGATGGATAGTATGGTATCGGCTTTGGCTTCTCATCCTCCACAATTGCCAGGAAAACGGTTATTACCTTTTCGAGGGTTATCTTATGCTCCTCATAAAATTATCTCGATTATGTAAGGCGGCGCCCGATACCCTCTTGGTCAATATCTGTCCTTCGGGCATCCGAACCCCTTTCCCCCTAAAAATAACCGCATAAAGGATTAAGTATTCTTTTTAAAAAGATGTCAATGCGGGAATTCCTAATTATCGCTTCCGAAAAGGCAAATCTGATTCAGAGTCCTCGCCAGATGACCGGACAAATAGAGCGTTAATCTCAGACAAGCCATTGAAAACCGGGCCCAATTTCCAGACAGTTTGGGCCCACTTTCCCAGGCCATAGGTTTGCAAGCTCTCGAAAGCAGGTATTAGCCGGATGGAGGCACCGGCAAACGGTGTTTTAGGCCAAAAATTGGGATATCCTGCCAAAATCCAAGCTACTCGATGGCGCGGCATAAATTCCGGATAGTTTTTGAATATCAGAGACACCTATCCAGATGGCTCATTTTCCCCAAATGGGCCTGTCAGGGAATTCTATGGTAGGAAACAGCAATAAAATAAATCGAGAGCTCTGCGCAAAGCCATTTGTCATCCTAAGCGAAGCGCAGGATCTCGTATTTATGAGATTCTTCGGTCGCTCCGCTCCCTCAGAATGACAGGTGAGGGGACTTTCGCCGAGGTCTCAAATCGCTTTGATTAAGCCAAAAGAGTCTCGCCTATTTGATAAGCCGCGATAAATTCCTGCAATCCGTGGCGTCCGCCATTTACTAGGCGGCGAGCCGTGGCAAAGCTGCCATCCAGTAAGGCCTCTTTAATGGCCCTCTCTTTGTCTTTAAGGAATTTGGCGAGAATTTTAGCGGCGATTGCCGGCTCGTTGGCCCGGTCGGGGTTGTTGGCCAATTCATCTCCGAGGCCAATGGCTTTGCCGTATTTTTGATAGTTAAATCGACCGGTCAACTGGATAAAGCCCCGGCCTTTGAATCTGTCTCCGTCACCCTTGGCATTATTTCCCAGATCCTTCCGAAAATCATAGAGATTATAAGGAGGACCAGAAGGAGAGGTATTGTATTTGGACTTAAATTCGCTGAGAGGTACGAACCCCGCGGTTTCGGCCCGGATTGTGGCCAGAGCCATGAGCACCATTTTCTTGTCCGTCAAACCCTCCTCCTGCAATGCTTGCAGTACATAAGGAAGGTATTCTTGACCTGGCCCCAGTAATTGTACCAAGTTTTAAGTTAGGATGGGGTTAAAGTCAACCTGGAGGTCGTGGTGGCCAAGTATTTTCTCCATGCCGGCCAGGTTCAGCCCCTGACCTCGACTTTCTGAAGAGCGGGGAAAGGCCAGCGCGGCTGACCCAGAAAAAAAGGGAGCCAGGTGGCCCCGGCTCCCCGCTAGTATGGTTTCGAGTCGCCTCCCAGACTGGGTCGGCGACCGGGTTCATTTCTCCTTGCTGGGCTCGGGCTCTTCCTCCAACTTGGTGGACGGCACCACCAACACGGGCACCGGCAGAGCCCGGTGGGCCACTTCCCGGAGCACCCGCTCGGTGGTGGACCCCAGGAGGTGCCGGCCCATAAACCCATGGCCGTGGGTTCCCAGCACCAGGAATTTCACGCCCCTGGCCTGATCCAGAAAATCGATGATCGCCCCGGAAGGATCCTTTTCTCCTTCTAACAGATGGGTGCGGGCTTCCACTCCTTTCTTTTCGGCCCGCTGGACCGCTTCCTCTAAGACTTTTTTGGCATAGGCCTCCTGATCCTCCTGCAGATGCCGATCAATAAACGCGAAGTAGCCGGCTTTCCGCAGTTGAATCACGTGGAGGACATCCAGCGGCAACTGCAGCAATCGGGCCATGTTAATAGCCCTCTGCATGGCTTCCCAAGCAGCGGCTGACCCATCTACCGCTACCGCAATCGACTTAGCTTTTTCCGCCACCATTAATGGTGTCCTCCTTTCCCGAAGAGTACCCCCACCAGTAACCCAGCCCCAACCGCGATAACTACCGCCATGATCCCGAATAATACTGGCTGGTTTTGCGAGGTTTGGGTGAGCCAGTGTTCCAGCCCCACTTTCTTGATTTCAATAATGTCCTTGCCGTAACCTACCAGTTCCCCCTTCTGAAAACAGAAGGATTCCACCTGATAACGGCCT
>JAGVPN010000415.1 GCA_020052215.1 Syntrophobacterales bacterium | reverse complement strand
CCTTGCCAAGGCCGAGGCCGAGCGCCGCGCCAAACACGAGGCGGAACAGCGGGCCAAGGAAGCGGCGGAACGGGACCGCCAGGCCACCTTGGCTAAGGAAGAGGCTGTCCGGCATCAAGCCGCCCAGAAGACCAAAGAAGAGGCGGGGCGCCCGGGCAAAAAGAAGGGCTGAAATCGGCAAGCCCCTGATAAGGCATGGCAATGACCCAATTCCAGCACGCGACCGAGAAAACGGTGCAGAAGAGGCGCTCAGAAGGAGAAATGGTGGAAGTTACCTGTTCTTTCTGTGGCGGCCGCGGCAAAGATCCCTTTGGGATCATGTCCTGGCTCTCCACCTGCTGCGTCTGCGGTGGGAGGGGGCGGGTGCAGGTGCCGGCGCTCCATGGGCGCTGCGCCCACTGCCGGGGCACCGGGGCCATCAAGACCTTCACCTGCACCGTGTGCCGCGGCACCGGCCATGTCCCGTTGATCCCCGGACCTCTCCAGGCCTGCCCGGAGTGCCGGGGCACCGGGGACGACGCCGCCTCGGCCCTGGCCTGCATGACCTGCCGGGGGCGAGGCTGGGTGCCCCAAGCGAGTCATAGATAACCGATTGCTAACCCTGCCCCTGGCTTCCAGGGGCAGTTCCATCGCCAGTTTAAGGAGCAACGCACATGAGTGGTGAGCAGCGGAAAAGGGCCACGGTGGCCGTGGTTAAGGTGGAGTCCCGGGACGACCAGGTGAGGCCGGAAGCCAGCCCGGAATTCGTGGAAACGGGTTATGTCCAGGACCTCAGCAAACGGGCCCTGGCCTACCTGGCGGTGGGTTATCCGGTCCATTTCGCCGGTCCGGCCGGCACGGGCAAGACCACCCTGGCTTTTCATGTGGCGGCGCAGCGGGGCCGTCCGGTGGTCCTGATCCACGGAGACGACGAGTTCGCCAGCTCCGATCTGGTGGGGCGCCACTCCGGCTACCGCAAACAGAGACTCATCGACAACTACATCCATTCCGTCCTCAAGACCGAAGAGTCCATGAATGTCACCTGGATGGACAACCGTCTCACCATGGCCTGCAAGGACGGCTACACCCTCATTTACGATGAGTTTACCCGCTCCCGGCCCGAGGCCAACAACGCCCTCTTGAGCATCCTGGAGGAGAAGATCCTCAATCTGCCCAAGATGTCCCGGGGCGGCGACGGCTATCTGGAGGTCCACCCGGAATTTCGGGCCATTTTCACCTCCAATCCCGAGGAGTACGCCGGGGTCCACAAGACCCAGGACGCCCTCATGGACCGTCTCATCACCGTCAATCTGGGGCATTTCGACCGGGAAACCGAGGTGCAAATCGCCATGGCTAAATCCGGTCTGTCTCGCCTGGATGTTGAGATCATCGTGGATGTGGTCCGGGAACTCCGGGGCTTTGGGGTCAACAACCACCGCCCCACCATCCGGGCCTGCATCGCCATTGCCAAGATCCTGGCGCACCAGGGGGCCCGGGCCCATAAAGACGACCCGGTCTTCCAGTGGGCCTGCCGGGACGTGCTCAATACCGACTCCGCCAAGGTGACCCGGGGCGGCCAGTCCATTATGGGAGAAAAGGTGGGAGAAGTGATCGACACGGTTTTGGGTTCACGCTCCCAGACCCCGCTGAGAGCGGGGGAGATCCGGAGCCGCGCCAAGGAGTAACCGTATGGGCATTCCCAGGAGAGGTATCCAGGACATTCGCACCCTGACGGGGAAAGTGAGAAAAATCACGATTCCCCATGAGGCCTATCTGCGCATCAGTCACATTGAAATGGAAAAGGCCCGCAAAACCTTGGAGAGCGAGAAGGCCAGGCAATTGATGGCCGACATCGCCGCCCGTCTGGCAGAAATTGAGGCCGAAAAAGCCAGTCTGCTGCAGTCGTTGGCGGAAGGGGGCGGCAAGCCCACTCTGGGGCGGACCGGACCGCCACGCCACACCGGCGGCTTTAAAATAAAATATTAAAGATTGATTAATCAAAAATACCGAGGATGCCGATGCTTACTCTTAAGGATTCAAACCAGGTGCGGACCATGCGCCAGGTGAAGAGTTACCGCTCCTGCCCCACCTCCACGGGCCTGCCCATGTGGGGGGCGGAAATGGGCCGCATGTATCAGGAAGAAGTGGCCCGGTGCAACCGGGAGTTGCGGCGCCGCTGGCGGGCCGCGGCCTGGCGGAACCGTTGCGGTTGCCGCTGAAAGGATCTGGTGCCCCATGGAATACGCCATGCAGATCCTTAACCGGTGCGGCCCTGCAGTAAGGCCTACCCGTCGGAAGCGCTTTGTTAATGAAGTGTCCTGCGCCTACTGCGGCGGCCGGGGGGCCGACCCTAAGTACAGCAGCGCCTCCGGCTGCCCCGTATGCCGGGGCGCCGGGATAGTGCGGGTCATGCCCCCGGTGGTGGCCTGCCGCCAGTGTGGCAGCTCCGGCCGGGTGGGGGGTGATTTGATCTGCCTGACCTGCAAGGGGGTGGGGATGGTGTCGGTCCCCGTTGAGGCCGATACCTGTTCGCGCTGCGGCGGCACCGGCGAAGAAGGGGTTTTTTATTGCAACGCCTGTAAAGGACAAGGGATCGTCTGACGTCGGCAGACGTCAAAAATGGAGAGTTGACATGAAAATTAATTGTCTGTCCTGCGGCTTTAAAGTGGACCTGGACGATATGTATGACGACTTTGAGGGTCCCATCAAATGCCTGTGCGGCGCTTTGCTGGAGGTTAGGATCGAAGAGGGCATGCTCAAGGCCATCAAGATGGCGGAACCGCTGTCCCGCACCGCCCCCAAGTCCAAACGGATGGAAGGCGCGGCCACTACCTGAAAGACGTTCAGGCCGGGTCAGGCGACGGAAGTTGTCGCCATGCAGGATTATCTGGAAGCCGTGGGTATTGCCTTCCGGTTTCCCGTTGAGGTGAGACCAAGATATGGCGGCGCGCACAGCAGCGAAAAGCGGCAGATACTTATACGCCATAGTGACCGCTCCCGGGGAGCGGACCTATGATTTTGCCGGTATAGACGGAGCCCCGGTGTACAGCATCGTCAACGGGCAGGTGGCCGCGGTGGTGAGCGACGTTTTAGACGACCGGATCCGCCCGGAACGGCGGCATCTGGCCGCCCAGCAGGCGGTCCTCAAGGGACTGTTGCCCCGGGCCGACGCCATGCTCCCCATGGCCTTCGGCATCATTGCCGACGGCCCCAAGGCCATCCGGAAGATCCTGTCCAGCAACCACGCGGCCTTCCTCCAGCAACTCCAACGCGTGGCCGGGATGGTGGAAATGGGGCTGCGGGTCTCCCTGGACGTTCCCAATATCTTTGAATATGTCGTCAACACCCATCCGGAATTGCGGGTTGCCCGGGATCGCTTCCTCGGCCCCTACCGCAACCCTTCCCAGGAAGATAAGATCGAGCTGGGGCGCATGTTTGACCACCTCCTGAACGAAGACCGGGAAGCCTACACCGAGAAAGTGGTGGAGATCCTGTCCCATTATTGCCGGGAGATCAAACAAAACAAATGTCGCAATGAGAGCGAGGTGATGAGCCTGGCCTGTCTGGTGCCCCGGGATGGACAGGACCGGTTCGAAGAGGGCGTCTTTGCCGCGGCTAAGCTCTTCGACAACAATTTCACCTTCGACTACAACGGCCCCTGGGCGCCCCACAACTTCGTGGAACTGAATCTTGAACTGTGACACCGGACCTCAAAAGGAGAGGTGATGTTTCTCGTTGACGACATCTTACTGTCCCCCGTGAAAGGTGTTCTCTGGGTGTTCCGGGAGATTCACGACGCCGCCCAGCAGGAGTTGGCCGGCGAAAGCGAAGCCATCACCGCGGCCCTGAGCGAGCTTTACATGCGGCTGGAAACCGAGCAGATCACCGAGGCGGAGTTCGACGCCCAGGAAAAGGTGCTCCTGGACCGCTTGGACCGCCTCCAGGCGGAAGAAAAGGCCGCGGCGGCCCCGGAGAAGAAACCGGCCAAGCCACGCTCCAAGGCCAAACCGACCAGGAGAAAATCTCCCCCCGGGGTGAAACCAGCCGCTCTAGTCTGACGTGACGCCGGAAGAATAGCGCCGGCCAGACGAAATCAGGGGATCAACCCACGGCCGCAGGGAAGCGGGTGGCTCGGGACGTGGCCCAGGAAGAATAGGGAATGGCTTGATGAGGTTGCGAATACTATACCCTCTTGACACGGCAGGGGTTACCCCGGATGTCCATGATCTCGCTTTCCAACATTACCATGGGGGCCAAGGGCCTGCCCGGTTTCTTGGAGAATCCCCAGTTCAGACTGATATTCTTCGGCGGCAAGGGCGGGGTCGGAAAGACCACCTGCGCCGCGGCCACAGCACTCCGCTATGCCCACCGCTCCCCCCAGGGATCCTTCCTCCTGGTCTCCACTGATCCGGCCCATTCCCTGGCCGACAGTATCGGCGATTTTCATCTCCCCGACAATTTAAAGATCCTGGAGTTCAATGCCCAGGATTCCCTGGAAACCTTCAAGACCAGGCACCGGGGCAAGTTTGCCGAGATCGCCGCCCGGGGCACCTTCCTGGATGAGGAGGATATTCGCCGCCTCCTGGACCTCTCCCTGCCCGGCCTGGATGAACTCATGGCTTTGCTGGCCATCGCCGGCTGGGCGGAAACCCGGGCCCACGACCTCATCGTGGTGGATACCGCGCCCACGGGGCACACACTGCGGCTGCTGACCACGCCGGAGTTGATCCGCGGCTGGCTCAAGGCCCTGGACGCCCTGCTGGCCAAGCACCGCTTCATGCAGCAGCGGTTCCGGGGGTCGTACCAACCCGACGAACTGGACGAATTCCTCCTGGATCTGGCCGCGTCGGTGAAGCAGATGGAGGGTCTGCTGCGGGATTTCCGGGCCTGCCGCTTTGTGCCGGTGATGCTGGCGGAAGACCTGGTCATCAGCGAAACCTTGCAGCTTCTGGGCCAACTGCAGCGGATGCATATCCCGGTCACGGAGGTGGTGGTCAACCGGCTCTATCCGGAGAATTCCTGCCCGCTGTGTGCCGAAGGGCGGCGGCGTCAATTACAGCTTCTAAACGAGCTTTTTAGCCGCGGCTCCTTAGGCGGATATACCTGGTGGGGCGTGCCCCTGTGCCCGGAGGAAATGCGGGGGCCGGTCCTTGAGACCCTTTGGGATGGGGTCAGGGTGTTTGATGCCGCTCTGCCGACCCGTCTCCAGCCCCCCCTGGAAATACCGCCCCGGGTGGAGGCTGCGCCCCCCTGCCCCTCTGCCGAGACCACCTTCTTGATCTTCGCCGGCAAAGGGGGCGTGGGCAAGACCACCCTGGCCTGCGCCACCGCAGTCCGCCTGGCCCAGGAGTTTCCGGGAAAACAGGTCTTTCTCTTCTCCACCGACCCCGCCCACTCCCTGGCCGACTGCCTGGAGGCGAACATTGGCCCCCAACCGGTGCGTCTCGGCCCGGGCCTGACGGCCATGGAGATCGACGCCCCAGGAGAATTCGCCGCCTTAAAAAAACAGTACCGGGAAGAACTGGAGAAGTTCCTGCAAACCGCGTTCGAAAATTTCGATGTCCCCTTCGACCGCCAGGTGATGGAACGGATGCTGGATCTGTCCCCTCCCGGCCTGGATGAGATTATGGCCCTGGTGCGGGCCATGGAATTTCTGGAACAGGGCCGCTACGATATCTTCATATTGGACTCGGCCCCCACCGGCCATCTTCTCCGCCTCCTGGAATTGCCGGAGCTTATTGACCAGTGGCTCAAGACCTTTTTCGGCTTCCTCCTGAAGTACAAGCTGGCCTTTCGCTTCCCGGATCTCTCCCAGCAGTTGGTGAGAATTTCCCGGGACCTGAAGCTTCTGAGAAACCTGTGGCGGGACCCGGCCCGGGCGGCGCTCTACGCCGTGACCATCCTCACGGAAATGGCCTTCCAGGAAACCAGCGACCTGCTGGCAGTCTGCGGGCGGCTGGGGGTGCCGGCGCCGGCGCTGCTGCTCAACCTGGCTACCCCGGCCTGGGATTGTCCCTTGTGCGCCGCCCTGAATCGCAGGGAGACGCTGATTAAGGACAAGTTCCAGCAAACCTTTGCCGGCCGGCATCAAACCGTCATCTATCGCCAGAGCGAACCCCGAGGCCTGAAGCGCCTGGGGGAATTGGGGCAGGCCTTGTACCGGCCCAGGATAATGGAGAACCGCCATGGGGCTGTTGCTGATCTGCCCGCATTGTCAAGCTAAGACAGAGCTGGTCTCCCTGGCTTGTCCGGCTTGCGACGCCGACCTGCGGAACCTGCCCCCGGCCGATCGCCGTTATTTCATCGGCAAGTCGGCGGTGGCGGAATCCACGCCCCTGGTCCAGGAGATAATTCACGAGCCAAACCCGGAAACCGTGGAGGTGGAATTGATGGCGCCATATCCGGAAACCATGCTGCCGGAAGCCTTGCTCCCGGAGAACAAAGATGTGTCCTTGTGCGAGGCCCTGGACCGCATTCTCAATAAGGGCGCAGTGCTCTTTGGGGAAGTGATGATTTCCGTGGCCGATATCGACCTGGTTTACCTGGGCCTCCAGGTCATCCTGGCCTCCATGGAAACCGCCCGGGGATTTAAGCCTGGAGGGGAGGGGCAGTTGGGACCGAACCTTTTTGGAAAGGGAGCATGCTGATGAAATCGCCGGAACCGGCGCAGGTGGAATCTCAGGATATCGGCGATTTCGCCAAAGTGATGCAAGGAGGCGCCTCTTTGCCGGCTCGATCTCCGGGCGGCCACCCCCCCCGGATCAATTTGGATCAGGACAATATCAAGAACAGCCTGGGACAACTGGTCTTGACCCTGGTGAAGCTGCTCCACGAACTGCTGGAGCGCCAGGGAATCCGGCGCATCGAGGCCGGGTCCCTCACGGACGCCCAGATCGAGCGGCTGGGGTTGACCTTGATGAAACAGGCTCAAGAGATCGACCGACTCCGGCAGGAGTTCGGCCTGGAAGAAGACGACCTGAATATCGACCTTGGCCCCCTGGGCCAACTCCTGTAAGGAGGAACTGCACATGGCAAAACAACAAGGCATCCAGAGTTCCATTCAGAGCACCAACCTGGCTGATCTCCTGGAACGCATCCTGGACAAGGGGATCGTCATCGCCGGCGATATCAAGATCCGGCTGGTGGAAGTGGAACTCCTCACTCTGCAGATTCGCCTGGTGATCTGCTCGGTGGACAAAGCCAAAGAATTGGGGATAGATTGGTGGGTAGCCAACCCGGCCTTTAATTCTCAGGCCCCTTCAGAAGAGCTGGCGGCCTCCCTTAACAAGATCGACGCGCGCTTGGGGCGCCTGGAATCTGCCATGGCCGTGGCCGGCCCCTGAGTTCCTGGGCGACGTCGGGGAAGCCCGGCTCCTGGGAGCGGGTGACGCCATCTACCAGCCCAAGGCCCCGAGTCCTCAGCCGGGCAGTGGTATCCCCCAGCCGCAGTGAACCAGCTGCCGCAATCGAGCCGCGTGGGGGAATCTCGCCCCCACGCCCTGCTTCTGGCCAACCTCGCTCGCCGGGATAAAATGGCCCCTCTCCTCCCCCCTAACCCAGCCTCAAAGGCGTTATACCAAGTTGCCGTCATAGAGGTAATTCTGGCTTTATGGTCGCAACCACCGTAGGGGCGGTTCGCGAACCGCCCCTACAATTCGGATTATTACTT
>JAGVPN010000067.1 GCA_020052215.1 Syntrophobacterales bacterium | reverse complement strand
CTGAACTCTTTGGTAGAATAAGCCGGTGGGGTGGAAAATCACCAGGGGGCCCCGGGAGCAAAAGCCGTGACAGCCGGTGGTCTTGATCTCCGGGACCACCTGAGCGTCGAGCCCGGCTGCGGCGATGGCCCGGCGCAGGGTGTCGGCGACTTTCGGACTATTGTTCGCCAGACAGCCGGTACCGTGGCAGACAATGATGATGGGGCGGTTGGGGTCCCTCTCCGCCAGAATGCTATCCCGGTAGGCCGCCAGGGCCGCTGGGGAAGCGAGCCGATTTTCATCCAGTTTTACCGCAGTGCTGATTTGTCCCATGACCTCACCCCTTGTGTGCGGGTTCTACTCAGCCGCAACCTTTTTTAGATGCTTCTTAAGCTTGCGGGAATTGGTATTGGCTTGATACTGTTCATCCACCACCGCCACCGGGGCCAGGGCGCAGGCTCCCACACAGTTGACCGTATCCAGGGTAAAGGATAAATCAGCGGTGGTATGGCCCCGTTCCACCTTCAGTTCCCGTTCCAGCCCCTCCACCAGGCGGGCCCCACCTTTAAGGTGACAGGCGGTGCCCAGACAGACCTTGATTTCATGGACTCCCTTAGGTGCAAGACTGAAAGACTTGAAAAAGGTAGCCACCGCCCAACCTTGCGACCGAGGCACCCCCAGGTGATCGCACACCGCATTGAAGGCCGCCACGGGAATATACTTGAACTCGGCCTGAACATCCTGGAGGGCGCTGACCAGGTGTTCCGGCTGGGGCGGAAAACGGTCCAAGATGGCTTCAATTTTTCCAAAAGATACGCTCACGGTTTCGACCTCCTTTGAACCTTTTTGCTTCCTGATAAGAGCAAAGAGGAGGCCAAATAGATTAACACATTGATATTAAAGCTATTTTAGTGATGACCATCGAATCGGGCCGCCACGGGCAGGGATAAAAATGGGCGGAATTAAAACGTTATTGAGGGCATATCGGATAATATCAAAATAATCAAATAGTTATCCTAACAAAAAAATGTCGCGGAATTTTTAAAGAAGATTGGTTTTGGAAAAAAGGGGGAGTAGATTGGGAAAAAAATGAGCGAAATTAAGACAGATTTGGAGAATTATCGTAAAAACCTTTTATATCGGTAAGTTAGCAGTGTTGCAGAATTGTACCACGCGTCTTATTTTTTGAATTCAGCGTCTCTGATCTCATAGGACCGAATTTTTCTCCATAACTTGCTGCGGCTGATTTGCAGCAGGCGAGCCGCCTCGTGCTTGCTGCCATAGACCCGCTCCAGGGCCTTGATAATGGTTTCCCGCTCCAGGGCCTGTAAGGGGCCGCGGGAACTATCCAGATCTTCCAGTTCCCGGCCGGCCCAGGCGGACTCCAGGCGAGGCAGATGCCGCTCGGTGATGAAGGGGCCCTTGGCAAAAACGAAGCAGTATTCCAGGACATGCTGCATTTCCCGCACATTGCCGGGCCAGGGGTGGCGGCAGAAAAGTTTCATCACCTTGGGGTCCACCCCCCTGATTTTCTTGTTAAATTTACGGTTGAGCTGTTCCAGGAAGTACTTGGCCAGGATGGGGATATCTTCCCGCTTTTCCCGCAGGGGCGGCAGGTGGATGGGCACGGTGAAGAGCCGGTAGTACAGGTCGTCCCGGAACCGGCCCTGGCGCATGGCTTCCTGCAGGTCCACGTTGGTGGCCGCCACAATCCTGGCCTCCAGGGGGATTTTGCGGTTGCCGCCCACCCGCTCGAAGCCTCTCCCCTCCAACACCCTGAGCAGCTTCACCTGGAGGTCCGGCCGGAGGTCGCCGATCTCATCCAGAAAGAGCGTGCCGCCCTTGGCCAACTCGAACTTCCCCGCCTTGCTGCTCACCGCGCCGGTAAAAGCTCCCCGCTCGTAGCCGAAAAGCTCGGACTCCAGCAACGTCTCCGGGATCGCCGAACAATTGACCGCCTGGAAGGGCCCTTTACGCCTGGGGCTGAGCGTGTGCAGGGCCCGGGCGATGAGCTCTTTGCCGGTCCCCGACTCGCCCAGGATCAGCACATTGGATTCGGAGGCGGCAATGGTGGGAAGCTGTTGAATAATTTCCTGCATCCGGGGACTAACGCCGACGATGTCCGCAAAAGCCTGACTATCCTTACCTTCCGTGGGAAGCTGGAGGCACTCCAGGTCTTGAAATGTCTGCACCCCTCCCAGCACCCGGTTGCCCGGCTTTTTGATCTGCGCGGTGCTCACCAGGATCAATTTCTTCAGACCGGCCTTGGTGAGGATTTCCACCTCCTGGTCCAGCAAGGCTTGGCCGGTGCTCATGGAGATGCGCATGGGGCATTTCGTGTGGCACAGATCACTCCGGAAGATGTCCCAGCAGAACTTGCCCATGGCTTCGTCCCGGGAATACCCGGTGATTTCCTGGGCGGTGCGGTTAAAATAACTGACTTGCCACCGGGTGTTCACTAAAAACACCCCTTCCGGGAACTGGTCCATGATCTCCTCGTGGCTCAGTCCCAGGAACTTGAGGGCCTGGCCCAGGGCTTCGTCACCCCTTTTTTCCAAGGTAATGACCGTACCCGTGACCATATTCTCTTCGCTGTAAAGGGGGATGCACCGGTAAAAAATACCGGTTCCCGTCAAGTCATCTACCTGCAGCAGTCCGTGTTCCTCCTCCCCACAACCCAGCATTTCCCAGATGGGTTGGCCGTGCCGTGAGAAGGAATGGGCCAGCGGGCCGTTGGCCTTAAGGAAACTACCGGAGGGCAGGGGGCGCGAGAGAAAGGACTCCGCCAGGGGGTTGGCGGCCAACAGCTTGCCGTGGCGGCTTACCACCAGTACTCCACAATCTGTATCCATGGCGGGCCCCCAAGGGTTTAAGAAAGGACTATGCCAGCGTGGTAAATTAATCCTTTTAGGCCAGATAACTTAATAATATCCCTCTTTTGGTTATAAAAGCAAGTTTTATGCCAAAATAAATTTAATCAACTTCCTCCGATGAGAGTATTGACCATTGGTTCGAGCCCCAGAAAACTCCTTTTACCGCCAGCGACCCCTCCGGAGGGCTTGTCGACCTCCTTATTAAACCTCCTCGTATTTAAACAGCTGCCAGCCTTTACAGACATCCATGCCGGGCCAGGATTCACCACCCTCACCCAGCACTGACGGACCACCCATTGCGTGTCCCTGGTCAGGAGGTGGTCGACGCTGGGTTTAATGTGAGATCCTGGAATAAACAGGTTCCTCATGTTCATGGCGGACTTGCCCCTCACTCTAACTTAAAACTTGGTACAACCGCTGGGGGCAGGGCACCATCAGGACAAAATCAAATGATCCATGAACAAAAGGAAGCTCTTCCGCATAAGCCTCACAAACTTTTACCCCTCGTTTCTTGGCTATCTCGGCCATGGCTTTGGCGGGTTCCACCCCCACTTCGATCCCAAGTGGCGCGGCAAAGCGTCCTGTTCCCACCCCGATTTCCAGGCCACGGCCTTTCGGTAACCGGATAACCTGGTCGGCCAGTATCGGGCCGTCAACCGAGGTTTCCTGGTTTGGATAACCTCAAAGCGGGAATTTATCTTCAGCCGGGTCACGAACCAGACGCCACCCTGGTGCAATTGGTAAAGCCAGGCATAATCCAGATAGGCCCGGTCAAAGATCAACAGATCGTCCGGCTCAAAGTGCAGATCTTGGACCGCCCGGCGGTCATGGGTCTTGCCGTCGGTGACCAGGACGCATTGGGGCAGCATCCCGGTCAAAACGGTGTGGAGTTTGATGGCCCCCTTGCGGGTCCGGAATTTGGCCCAGGGAAAGACGCTGGCGCAGAGGTCGATGGTAGTGGAATCGATGATTTTGATATTCGGCGCCTCCTGAGGCTGGGTGGATAGTTCGGCGGAAAGCCGCTCGTACGGCTTATAATAAGTCTTTTCGAAGATGACGGCGGGGCGCTGCTGATTGGCGTCGGCCAGGGTAGAACGCGGCACTGCGGCAAGGCCCAGGTGATAGCATTTGCGGACTTGCCGGTTAACACTGAACACCAGGTCCCGCAGACTTTTGCGGGCGCTCCACTGGCCAAAGAGCATGGCCCCCAGGTGCGACCGATAGGTGAATTTTCGGGGGTTCGGCCCTTGCCAGGCAT
>JAGVPN010000373.1 GCA_020052215.1 Syntrophobacterales bacterium | reverse complement strand
TCTCAGCTCCTGCGCCAAGGGTTTGTGCCGCTATTAATCTGAGCAACCGTGTCCAGCCGGGAAACCATTTTTCCTCCGAAGATGGTTTCCCGGCCCTTGCCTGCGGAATCCCCCATTCTTAAAACAGTCTCACGCCTTTCCCCGCCCCTGTCCTATACCGCTCAACAGATGGGGTGGAGAAAGGCGCTATGTTTTTCGCCGGTACCGAAAACCCCGCCGCAGGATTCTCTCTGGGAACAGGTATCGCAGGCCGGCGGGTAAGACTGTTTCCAGTCAGTGATGGATTTCCGGGCAAAGGGCCAAAGTTCCCGGGGCAGAAGACAGAGCTGATGGTTGTAGATGGATACCGGCACCAGTCGGCGCGCCAGATACCTGACGGCGTGGGCCAGCTGATCCTGGTAGTCATGCGGGTCGACCCACAGCCGGGCCAGATTTTTGCTGGCCAACCCCCTGGTTTCCATCCCCATGAAGGCTACCTGGAACACGAACGGCAGGTTCTGGTAAACGAAAGCCGCGTACTGGGTCAACCGCTTGATGGTCATGGCGTGGAGGATGGTGCGCAGGCCCACCGGCTGACCCAAAAGCGCCAGATTGTGAAGGCCCTGGAGCGTTTCATAGAAGCTCCCTTTGGCCCCCATGACGGCATCATGCTCCGTATCATTGTCCGCGAACAGGGGAGTTTCAATCAGCAAGTTCGGGGAGCCAGCTTGCACCAGAGCCCGGGCGAACTCCAAATCTTTCAGGCGCCTGCCGTTGGTCAGCAAGGTCAGCAGTGTGTTGGGCAGCTTCTGCTTGAAGGTCTGGACCAGGGTGATTAAATCCTCCCCCAACAGGGTGGGTTCGCCCCCCGTAATGCCCAGATGTTCCGTGGCCTTGGGGTCCAACAGGGAAAGGAGTTGCAGATTATTTTCATAAAGGTCGTCGGGGTCGCCGCCCGGGGGCTGGGGGCACATGACGCAGAGGGAATTGCAACGGTTGGTGGCCAAAATGCTGTTATACGGCGACCCAGCCTTGTAAACCACCATGATTCTGCCGTCAGGCGCCACCAAGACCACATCCCCTTCTCCCAGGTCGGCGCAGTGTTCCTGGGGCGCATCCAGGATGCAGGGGATTTTAGGAGGGGGAATAAATTGACTCCCGGCGGGAACTATGCAGGCGGCTAAATTGCCGCGGCCCCAGGGTCGAAACGGCAGCCTCTGCAGGTTATCGGGGAAACCCGCCAGAAAGACCAGCGGCTTGCCCTTAGGCCAGTTCGAGGTCCTGGTGCTGATCACCCCCATAAACGGGCGGGTTATGCCCGAGGGCCTGCCGCTTAATGCGTGCACGGGGCCTCACCCCTGACTTCGGCCAGCGTGCGGTTGGTTATCCACGACCAGAACACATCCATCACTCCCGGGTCATCCTGATCGATGAGTTCCAACAGAAATTCGATGATGGCCTGGTGTTTCATGCAGAAATCGCTGGTGGGCCGGTGTCCCACCAGGTTCCCCTGAAGGGCGTAATTCCGTATCGGGTCCGCTCCACAGTACGGCTGCAAGGGACAGGAATGACAACCCGGCAGGGTTTCAACGCAAGAAACCTCGATTAACTCCTGGAGCACCGGCGAGGTGAAGATGTCCAGATACGAGTCCCGGTTCACATTGCCCAGGTAAAACCGGCGGTCGCCCATCTTGGCCAGCATCCTGGCTTCGTCACACGGATAGACATCGCCGTTGAAATCGTAGACTACCCCGTTGATCCCCGCGCCGGTGGGGGATTGCAGGTCTACGAAGCCGGTGCAGAATGGCGTCAGGATGCGGCTCAACAGGATGCCGGCATAGCCTTCCACCAGGGGGGTTCCCGCCAAGTTAAGCTCAATAATGTAGAGGAGGGCTTTCTTATAAGCCTCCACAAACTCCTCCATGTCATAGGCAAAGCTCTGCCCATGCCCATCGCCTTGGGCGTAGCCATAGGGATTGACATGCCTGAGAAAAATCCCTTCAAAGCCCAGCGCGGCGTATTCGTCGACAATCTCCCTAAAATGGCTCAGGCCCTCTTTAGTGGCGGTCATCAGGGGGTTCACCCCGTCGCGCCCCAGGATGCTCCTGGAGAGATGGAGGTTTTGTATGAACCGGTCGTAACTGCCTTCCCCAGTCCGCATCAGGCGGTGACGGTCATGGATTTCTTTGGGACCGTCCAGGGAGGTGGAGATGGTTACCCCTTCTTTTTTGAGATATGCGAGGGTAGGGGCATCTATGAGGGTCAGATTGGTGCAAATGACAAAATCGAGGTGCTTGTTCTTTTTCTGGTTAAGTCTTTTGGCCTCCCTCACAATGGTTTGGACCACCCCGAAATTTAACAGCGGTTCCCCCCCCTGAAATTCTATTTTAATAACTTCGGACGGGCTCTCCATGATTTTGTGGACCACGTTGATGGCGGTCTCATGGGTCATGTCCCAACGCTGCTGGTCCGTGGGCTGACTGGAGGCATGACAGTAATTGCACCGTTGGTTGCACCGCAAGGTTACCACCACCATGTGCAGGCCGGTGAAGCTTTTTAAAAATTCCCTTTTGGTGCGATACTTGGTGGCCAATAAATCGATGACCGGGGTGACCGCGGTGTCGGTCAGGAAGTGCTTGCCCTTTAAATCCAGAAAAATGTCGGAGGCGGGGTCGAGTTCATAAGAAACTAATCGTTCGAAGGTCGGTCGATCCAGGAAAACAAATTCCCCCACTTCATTGACCACCAGCATCCGTTGGCTGGCAACCGGACTGAAGCGGAAAGGCATGAGGGTGTAGCGCTCAGTCACGGCCGACAATTTTTTTGACCTCGGCTTTGAGATTGTCCAGGGGTGCAAAGGCTTGCTGAACAATGAGGCGGCGAATCGCGCCATAGCGCTTTTCCAGGTCAAGCCGGAGCT
>JAGVPN010000411.1 GCA_020052215.1 Syntrophobacterales bacterium | reverse complement strand
CTTTAACAGCAATTCCTTGTAGTTCCCCCCCTTTTTTAAAGGGGGGTAGGGGGGATTATCAGGCTTCCCATAACGGAAAAAACTTTTGGCAATTGCTATATATAAGCAGCCGCAAACTCCAGCCATGTAGGGTGCGCACTGCACATCTCCACATGAACTTTTCCCGTGCAAAACGCTTCACAGAATAACCGGGAGTAAGGAGAACACCCCCTTGAACATACTGCTGACCAACGACGACGGCATTTACGCCCCGGGGCTGGCGGCCCTCTACCGGGAGCTCAAGCATCTGGGCGAAGTGACAGTGGTGGCCCCGGAAAGCGAGCAGAGCGCCGTGGGACACGCCATTACCCTGATGACCCCGTTGCGGGTGAAAGAAGTGTCCCTGGACGGCGGCGTGGAAGGCTTTGCGGTGAGCGGCTTCCCCGCGGACTGCGTTAAAATAGCCATGGCGGAACTGCTCCCCAACCCTCCGGACCTGGTGGTCTCGGGCATCAATCTGGGCCCCAACGTGGGCATCAACGTCCTTTACTCCGGCACCGTGTCCGCGGCCACCGAGGCCTCCATCCTGGGGGTGAAGGCGGTGGCCTTCTCCCTGAACTCCTATGACCAGAACGCCGATTTTGCCGCGGCCGCCCGCCTGGCTCGGGAACTGCTGGAGCAGGTTCGGGGCTGGACCGCCTGGAACAACGGCGTCTGTCTCAACGTCAACCTGCCGGACTTGCCTCGGGCAGAGGTCAAGGGGGTCAGGATTACCCGCCAGGACACCGGGCCCCTGGTGGAGCATTTCGAGCGCCGGGTGGACCCCCGGCGGCACGTCTATTACTGGCTGGCGGAAATCAACGCCCGCCCGGCGACGGACCCGGACACGGACTACGGGGCATTGGCCCAGGGCTATGTCTCCGTCACCCCCATCCACCACGATCTCACCGATTACCGCAGCCTGGAGAGTCTGACGACCTTTATATGGCGGCAGTGAAAAAATCGTTAACCGCGCCGTCAGGTTTCCGGGATTCTGGACCGCCGCCCTCAAGATCAGATATAAAGCAAGTGCCAAAAGTTTTCCGCTACGGCACGTGCTCCAAGAACTTAAATCCCCCCTACCCCCCCTTTTCCAAAGGGTGGAACTTAGCGGAATTCCTACGAAAGTCCCCCTTTGAAAAAGGGGGATTTAGGGGGATTTGAGAATCTCCAAACGGAAGAAATTTATGGCAACCGCTATAAGCCGCAACCAGTGGGGCAATTCTCCCCGGTTCCCGGGATAAAGCGCCAAGAATTATTAAAATAAATTAAAATAAATCTTGACAAATATATAACCCTGCAATTAGGATATTTACCTGAGATAGACTCCGCGGGAACCTGGGGAGGTGGCTGATGAAACGCTTGGTTTTTCTGTGTATCTTCTCGCTCCTGATTACCGGCGCCGCCTCCGCCGCAACCATCGAAGCCATGACCCTCTCTGGCGGCAATATTGTCGGCGTGGACTGGATCCCGACCGCCGACAGATGGGACACCATTCCCGGTAATAATGACTGGGTTCTGGGCGTCAGCTCCCAGGCCAACGGCGACCTGCTCAACAATAATACCGACCCCAATAACTACACCGCCATCACCGGCCTGAACTATGGGACCTATTGGCTGTATGCTGTAATATGGTCTGGTGGTTTGGGCAGCAATCCGAAGCTTTCCGTCGGGTTATCCGACAATTCCACCCTGACGGCTATTTTTGAGGTGGTAGACAGCGCCGGGTCGGGAGCCAGTTGGACCCGCTACTCGGGCAGTGGACTGCTTTCTCTGGGATGGGGCCTGGGAACCGCCGATAAAGTTACGAGTGGTGAAGACCTCGCCAGCATGACTTCAGACACCGCTAACGATCATTATCTTAAAATGCAGGCGGTGCCCCTGCCGGGGGCGGTCTTGCTCCTGGGCTCCGGTCTGTTAAGCCTGGCGATTCTCCGGCGGAAGAAATTCTAGCCTGAAGTAGGCGCGTACCTGCCAAGGCAGGGCCCCAAGGCCTTGCCTTTTTTATTTACCTAAACCATAAAGCGAAACAATCGCCATTCCTTGATCTACATCAAACCATGGTTATCATATTAGTGTTAGAGTAAAGCCAACTAATACCAAGTTGCCGGCATAGAGGTAATTCTGGCTTTATGGTCGCAACCCCCGTAGGGGCGGTTCGCGAACCGCCCCTACAATTCGGATTATTCCTTGTTTGAGGCAACTTGGTATAAACCTAAAAGAGGCCGTGGCCAGGACATGAACCCACCCGCACCCGCGCTCAACCTCCGGGGCGCCGCCAGCCCCATTGTGCTCGCTGAGCAGGATCGCTACCTGGCCCGGGATATTGAGCGGCTCAGCCGCGCCAACCTGAGCCGGTGCTTTCACTGCCGATCCTGCGGCAACGGCTGCCCGTTCATCCGGGGCATGGACTACCCGCCCAACGGGATCATTCGCCTGGTGCAGTACGGTTTGCGCCGGCAGGCCCTGGAGTCGCATACCATCTGGATCTGCGTCGGTTGCCACACCTGCTCCGTCCAGTGTCCCATGGGGATCGACATCGCCGCAATTATGGCCACCCTGCGGCGCCTGGCGCTGGCGGAGGGGGCGATGATCGCCGAGACCAACATCCTGGATTTTCACCGGGAGGTCCTGCAATCTATCAAGCAGTACGGCCGGGCCCACAAGCTGGGGATCATGCTGCGGTACAAGGCCCGGGTCCGCCAGTGGTTCGCCGACCTGGACGTGGGCCTGAGAATGTTGGCCAAACGCAAGATGGACCTTAAGGCCTCCCGGGTCAAGGCCATTGGCGAAATCACCCGCTTGTTCATCCCTCACTGGAAGAGATAGTTATGCCCGGCCGCGGCCTCAACCTGACGGACCTGTCGTACTTTCCCGGCTGTTCCCTGGAGAGTTCGGCCCGGGAGAGCAACATCTCCATGATGGAGGCCGCCGAGATTCTGGGTCTCAACCTCATCGAACTGGAGGATTGGAATTGCTGCGGCTCCTCTTCCGCCAACATCCTGGATAAGGAGATCGCCTTCTCCCTGGCGGTGCGGAACCTGTCCCTGGCCCCTCCCGACCGCCCCCTCATGGCCATGTGCCCCCGCTGCCTCTACCACCTGCGGGAAGCCCATCAGCGCTTGAAAGAGGAGCCGGAGACCCTCCGGGCCCAGGAACGCCGCTGGGGCCGGCCCATCTCCCTGGGCCTGTCAATCATCCACTTTTTGGAAGTGCTGGTGCGTTTGGGACCGGCGCGCCTGCAGCAGGGCCTGGTGCGGAACCTGAACGGCCTGAAGTTCGTGCCTTACTATGGCTGCACCTTATTCCGGCCCCCGTCGTTGCGCCAGGGGAGCTATTACCAGGGGGAGATGGGCAATGTTCTGACCATGCTGGGGGGCGTCCCCCTGGACAAGGCCCTCACCCAGCGCTGCTGCGGCAGTTTTTTGAGCGCCGCCCGGGCCGACGTGGTCACCCCCCTGGTGAACGAGATTTTGGCCAGCGCCGTAGCCGCGGGCGCGGAGTGTCTGGTGACCTCCTGCGCCATGTGCCAGCTCAACCTGGAAATCCGCTGCACCTGGGAGCCCCGGCTCCCCATCTTTCACTTTTCCGAAATTTTGGCCCTGGCCCTGGGGGCGCAGGATTACGAGGGCTGGTTCACCCGCCACCTGGTGGACCCCCGGCCTCTCCTCCAAGCCAGGGAACTAATCCCTTAGCTGACCGCCCCTCTGTGAAACGCCATTTCCTCCCATGCGGCTGCGCCGGTCCGGCAGCACGACCCCGACTCTGAGGGTTTACCGGGCTTCAAGGCCGGCCCAGGAATGATTTCTCGTGACTGCGCATGAATTTTCCTGTTATTATGCTTCGTCCTGGCAGGTTTACCTTTGCCAGCAGGACCGTGGGGGTTATCCTCAGGCAAAGAGGCCCCCTCACAGCCTGCGAGATTGCCGCGGTGGCGGTTTATTCTTGGAGAGTCTCTTGCGTGAATGGTTGGGCATATGAAAATCGTGTTGGCTTCCCCCCCGCTGGATGGGTTTCTTCTGGGCCCCGGTACCCCTCCTCCCCTGGGTCTCTTTTATATCGCCACGGCCGCCAGGGAAAAACTTGGGGGCAAGGTTGAGATCAAGGTCGTGGATGCCTGCGCCCACGGTCTGTACGCCGAGGAGGCCGCCCACCGGGTGGTGGCCCTGGCTCCGGATATTTTTGGGATATCGGTGCTGAGCCCCAATATTAACCGGGGCCTCAGACTTCTCAGGCTGGTGAAAAAGCTGAAGCCAGGCGTGACGACCGTTTTGGGCGGCCTCCATGCCACCCTCTTTGATCGCCTGCTGCTTCGGGAGGTTCCTGAAGTGGATCTGGTTCTCCGGGGAGAGGCGGAAGAATCCTTTCCGGAATTGTGCCGACGTATCCTCCAGGGCCAGGAGGTCGCCGGGGTTCCCGGGCTCTCCTGGCGGTCACAGGGTGAGATTATCCAGGGCCGGACGCAGGTCATTCTGGACCTGGACGCCCTGGCGTTCCCGAACTTGGCGTTCTCTGATTACCAGGATTATTTTACCCGCTACGGCTATTGGCACTTGCACGACGCGGGTAAAGTGGCCAGCGTTCTCTCTTCCCGCGGTTGCCCGGCCAGGTGCACCTTTTGTTCCCAGAAACCTGCCGAATTGGCGCCTTGGCGGCCCCGGAGCACCCCCAATGTGTTCCAGGAATTGCGCCAGCTTTCGCAAAAAGGGTATAAGGCCGCGGTCTTTGCGGACCAAAACTTCACCGTCGACCCGGCGCGCCTCAACCAGCTGTGCCGCCTCCTACTCCAAAATAATCTCAAAATGAGCTTTGGCTTCGAGGGCTTTTTGCACCATCTTCCCGACGCCACCCTGGCGCTTATGAAAGACGCAGGCTTCGAGTTCGCCTTCGTTGGCGTGGAAAGCGGCTCTGATCCCCAACGCCGACGCTACCGCAAGTTGGGCTCGGCCCTTGCCGTTGCCCAAGGGGTGCAAAGGGCCAGAAAGCATCACCTCTTGGTCTTTGCCTCATTCATCATCGGTGGTCCCGGGGAGACCCGGGACGATATCGAGCGGACCAAAGAGTTTATCCGGAAAGCTCAGCCCCATCTCATTGATATCCAAACTTTGAAAATCTATCCAGGGGCGGAACTCTGGGATGAACTGGTGGGCCCCGGAGAACCTCCCACTCTGAAGGCAGCCGACAGCAAGGCTATTTATGACTTTGCCGGCTTTCCCGACCCCGCCGCCCTGGCCAGGCAGGCCCGGGAAATTTATCAGTCATATGTACAGCGGTTGTGGCGCTGGCCCAATCTTCTGGAACTGGTGCGACTTATCAAGCACAACTCCCTGGTCCGGCAGTTTATCAGGGGTGCCTTTAAGCAACCTCATCTGCTCCTCCAGATCCTGAAAACCAAACATGGTAAATAAACCCCGGGGCGAAGAGCTGACGGGAGGCCGGGGCGATAGTCCAAGCCCTTTCAAAACCTCGGATTCCCCTGGCAAAGGTTGTTGAAAAACGGCTTTCTTTGTCATTCTGAGGGAAGCGAAGGATCTGAATTATCCAAAAATATGAGATTCTTAGCTCCGCTCAGCCGGAGAATTTTTGAAAATGGCTAGTTTTTCAACTGGGAAAGGGAGAAAATCTGAGGTTGAGCGAACCGAGGGCAGGACGCCTGAGGGCGCGCCGCGCCTCAAACTGGATGAGGCGGGCCGAGAGGTGGAGACGGAAACGCGGATTGCCGGGAGGGCCGGAACTGCGCCGGCCCCCCGGCCGGCCCTTACCACTTGGCGTCGAAAAGGCCGGTAACTTTGGAGAGGAAGCCTTTGGGCTTGTCCTGTTTGGCCAGGAGTTCTTGACACTCCTGGATGCGCTCCTTGGCTTCGGCGTTCTTGGGGAACTCGGGATAATCCTGCTGGATGGCCTGATAGCGGTCGATGGCGGCCTGGTAATGTTTGGTCCGATAATAGAACTCGGCCACATAGAATTCGTGTTCCGCCAGATCCTTACGGCAGCGGGCCAGATAATAATCCGCCTTGGTGATGTATTCGCTGTCGGGGTGTTTTTGCTTGAGCCGCTTGAATTCGTCTATGGCCTTCTGGGTATAGGTCTGGTCCCGGTCGATGGTGGAACGCTGGCGATAGAAACTCTGGCCTTCCCGGTAGATGCAATACGGCACGGCCTTGTTGGTGGGATGGAGTTTTTCGAATTCCCGGTAGGCCTGGTAGGCTTCTTCGTACTTCTTTTTAAAGAAGTAAGCGTCCGCCACCTTGAGTTGGGCCAGGAGAGCCTGGTCGCTGTAGGGGTAGCGGTCCCGCACCATTCCGAAGGTCTCGATGGCGTCATCATAGTTCTGCTTTTTCAGATCCTTGATGCCTTTCTGGGCCAAAACTTCCGGGGGCATTTCGGGTTTTGCCTTGCTGAACCAGCCCTTGACGGTAGTGCAACCGCTGAAGGCGAACATCAGCACCAGTGCCAGGATCCCCTGGATGACTGCTTTTTTGGTCATAGGTTAGCCTCGCTTCAGCTCTTCCAAGTAGTTTTCGGCGGCGTTGGCCGCCACTGACCCATCTCCCACGGCGGTGCTGATCTGCCGCCAGAGTTTGGCGCGTATGTCCCCGGCGGCAAAGATGCCCGGGATCGCAGTGGCCATGATGACGTCGGTAAGCAGGAAGCCCCATTCGTCCATGGCCAGGAGATCATTGAGCCAGCCGCTGTTGGGCAGCATGCCGATGGCGATGAAGGCCCCGGTAACCGGGAGCACGGTTTCTTCCAGGTTTTTCACATTCCTGATTTTGGCGGCTTCCAGGTTGTCCCGGCCTAAAAACTCCTTCACTTCGCTGTCCCAGTGAATCTCTACCTTGCCCAGTTTTTCCAGCTGGAAGACCCGCTCCTGGAGGTATTTGGCACCCCGGAATTGATCCCGGCGGTGGATCAGGTGGATCTTTTTGGCAAAGCGCTCCAGGAAAAGGGTTTCGGTGAGGGCGTTGTCACCCCCGCCCACCATGACGATGGCCTCGTCTTTGAAAAAGGCGCCGTCGCAGGTGGCGCAGAAGCTGACCCCCCGGCCGACGAGTTGGTCTTCTCCCGGGACCCCCAACCGCCGATACCGGGCGCCTGTGGCGATGATGACCGCGCCGGCGGTAAGCTGTCCATCCGGGAGGACCACCGTATGCACCGGCTTCCCGGGTTTCAGTTCCAGGACTTCTTGGCTGCGGATTTCCAGGCCGAAGCGCTCCGCCTGTTTCCGCATCCGGTCGCTGAGTTCGAACCCGGTGATCCCCTCCGGGAACCCCGGGTAGTTCTCCACCAGGTCGGTGGTCATCATCTGCCCGCCGTGGATGAGCTTTTCCAGGAGCAGGGTCTTGAGGCGGGCCCGACCGGCATAGATGCCCGCGGTGAGCCCGGCTGGGCCGCCGCCAATGATGATAAGGTCATAATCCCGCGCAGACATGCCGGACCGATGGCTTAGAGGGCTTTCTTCAAAGCGTTTTCAATGATGGAACGGGAGACGGCGCCGGTGATCTGCTCCACCACCTGCCCCCCTTTAAAAATAATCAGGGTCGGAATGGCTCTGATACCGTATTTTGCCGGGGTTTTGGCGTTTTCATCCACGTTCATCTTGGCCACTTTGACCTTGCCCTGAAAATCCCGGGCCAGTTCCTCCACCACCGGGGCGATGGCCCGGCAGGGGCCGCACCAAGCCGCCCAAAAATCCACCAAGGCCGGAATATCGGACTTCAGGATTTCCTGTTCGAAGTCAGCGTCGCTAACCTGAAAAGGTTCAGCCATGCTTTTCCTCCTAAGATAAAATCGGACTAATTTTGATATTACTATCTTTTTTGGGGGCTTTTTGTCAATGAATTTTCCGGGGCCTGAACCGCCAGGGCGCTCCCAACCGGGGCCTGGGCCAGCATGCGAACCTTCGAGAAAGGCCCGGGCTGCGACTAACGTTAATTCGGGGTCCCTATCAGGAGCTTGGAAACCAGAATTAAAGATTATCTGCTGTTACTCTTATTGTCCGATTCACCCCTAAAAAAGATGAGCCTGACAACCTTGCCTAACAAGGCGATTCCCAAAATAATCGCTACAATCACCCCAATTACAATCGCCAGATAAACACTTACCTTAAATAGAAGTACCAGCATCGGAACAACAAATACGGCTACAACTATTACCAGGCATCCCGTGATGAAATCTTTCGGCCCCAGCTTCTGGATTTCGTTTGCCATGGGTATTTCCCCCGCTGATGTTCAGCCAGTTAATGGTGACTGACCAATTCTTTCCTGTCAATTCGGACTTACCCGCAGGGGCCAGGGAGCCGCGGCCGTCAGGGCGGTTCTCCAAGTCTGCATCCACCGTCAGGGCGAAGACGCCCACCCTGCCGCTCTTTATGTTTTCCACCTTACTACAACTCGCCTCATAAAAAAAGCCCGGTCCATGAGGGCCGGGCTTTTTGATGAGATGGCGGGCACGGAGGCTCGCCCCACTGTTCGTTGATTAATCCGCTTCCACCTTGGGGCGGGGCAGGAGTTTGGCGATTTCCAGAATCTCCGGGACCCTCTCTTCCCATTCAATGGCCATGAGGTGGATGCCGGCGATGCCCTTCATGGCCAGGCACTCGTGGATCTGCTCCACGGCGATCTTGATGCCTTCCGCGGCCACCTTGTCTTTAGGCACGCTCTTGAGGCGGGCGATGAAGGAGTCGGGCACGTCCAGGCCGGGGACGAATTTTTTCATATAGTTGGCCATACCCACGGATTTCAGAGGGGTGATGCCGGCCATGATGTAGCACTTCTCCGTCAGGCCCATGTCATTGGCCATCTCCATGAACGTCTTGAAGCGCTCCATGTTGTAGATGCACTGGGTCTGGATGAACTGGACCCCGGCGTTGATCTTCTTGCCCATGCGCACTACCCGGAACTCCTGGGGATCGGCAAAGGGGTTGGCCGCGGCCCCGATAAACATGCGGGGCCGGCCCTGGACCTCGGTGCCGCTGATCATCTTGCCGTCGTCCCGCATGGTTTTGAGAGTGTGGGCCAGCATGACGGAATCCAGGTCGTGGACGTTCTTGGCCTGGGGATGGTCGCCGAAGGTCTGGTGGTCGCCGGTGAGGCACAGCAGGTTCTTG
>JAGVPN010000362.1 GCA_020052215.1 Syntrophobacterales bacterium | reverse complement strand
TGTTAGGTCGACTCGGTGGGTGATAGTCTGGGGAAAGAATCTTTTACCAAAAGAAAAAGGGCTTAGAAAATCATCTAAGCCCTTGATTTGATTTGGTAGCGGGGGTAGGATTTGAACCTACGACCTTCGGGTTATGAGCCCGACGAGCTTCCAGGCTGCTCCACCCCGCGTCATTGGCGTCTTAAAAATATAACAAGTCGATCCAGATGAGTCAAGAAGAAAATTCCCTTCCCCGGGCAGGGGAAGCCTGCTCGCCTTATACAGCGCTGCCTTAACGCTTCGGGTTCATTAACTTCTCACGATAAGCAACCTTATCCTGATGGAACCCCGGAGATTATTATGCCGTCATAGGCCCCCAGGACCCACCTTGGCGGCATGGCCGCTTCCTACCGCCCTCGCCGACTGGAGCCCCGAATCTGATCGGGGGGCTCATCCTGAAAATCGATCTCCCCGGCCGCGGCCAGGTCGCCTTTAAGGTGGGGCAGCGCCGCAAAGATCAACACCGCCCCGGCGGCCAGGGCCACCAAGGTGAGGGAGACGCCCCATTTGAGGCTGCCCAGGTCCGCAACCCAGCCGATGAGCAGGGGAGAAGGCACATCCCCTACCAGGTGAATGACCACGATGTTCAGGGCCACGGCCTGGGCCCGGCGCCAGGGACCCGCCACGCTCACCACCACCGCGGTGAGCACCCCGGGGTTCAGAAACAGGAGGAAAATCGCCCCCGCCAGGGCCGGAATATAGAGCGCCGGGACGGCTACGAAGATGACCACCGCCGCCAGGGGGAGAGCCAGGACAATTCCCAGGCCACTCACCCACAGGGGGGCTGCCAGGGTGTAGGTGAGCAGGTGAGACCCCAGGAACCCGCCGGTCAAAATCCCCAATCCTCCGGCCCCAGCCACGGAAATGGCTAATATTTGGTTGGCCTGGGCAAGGGTGAGTCCCTTGACTTCGTGCAGATAGATGGGCATCCAGAGCGCCAAGCCCCCCAGGGCAAAGGTCACCATGCCATACCCCAGGGTTACTCGCCGCAGGGTGGGAACCTTGAAAAGCCGCCAGTAAGCAGTCAGGGGGGACCAGGTGGTGGTGGCGGTTTCGCCGGTCGCCGGCTCCGACCTGACCTCACTCAACAGGTAAATCAGCCCGGCCATGGCCAGCCCCGGCAACCCAGCCAACAGAAAGGCCGGACGCCAGCCCCAATTGTAGCTGCCCACCAGCTTGCCCACCATATAGGCCAGGGCGGCGCCCACCGGCAGGGCCAGGTAGAACAGGCCTAAGGCCCGGGCCCGGCGCCCCAGAGGCAGGAGGTCCGCCAGGTAAGCCGGGGCCAGGGTGCCGAAAGAGGCCTCTCCCACCCCCACCAAACCCCGGGCCGCCACCAGGAAGGGATAAGACGGCACCCAGTAGGTCAGGCTGGTGGCCAGGCTCCACAACACCGCCCCGCCGGCCATCAGGCGGAGGCGGCCCCAGCGGTCCCCCAGGTAGCCGAACAGGGGCGATGTGACGAAATATACCAGGATAAAGGCGGTTCCCAAAAATCCAAACGCGGTGTTGGATAAGCCCAAGTCGGCCTTCATCAAGGGGCCCAGAGAGGCCACCAGGAAGCGGTCCAGATAGTCCAGGAGGTTGAGGGCGGTGAGGATGAGCAGGGCTCGGGTGGTCAGGGACAGGGGCATTTGTGGAGTAGCCAGTAGCCAGTAGCCAGTAGTCAGTGGTTAGTGGTCAGAGTTCAGATTGCCATGATGATTTATTTCTGGCAACTATCAAGCCCTGTCAGGATAACTATTTTAGACATAAAGGCGATCAAAAAACTCCCAGAAATCCGGGAAAGACTTGGCCACGCAGTCGGGGTCGGTGATGCTCATCCCCGGGGCCTTGAGGCCGGCCACCGCGAAGCTCATGGCCAGGCGGTGGTCGTTATAGGTGTGAATGACCGCGCCCTGGGGCGCCCCGCCCCGGATGACCAGACCGTCGGCGGTTTCCCGGGCCTCGATGCCCAGCTTGCCCAGTTCCGTGGCCACTGCGGCCAGGCGGTCCGACTCCTTGTGGCGCAGGTGGGCCACCCCGGTGATGACGGTTTCGCCTGCCGCGAAGGCCGCCAGCACCCCCAGGGTGGGGACCAGGTCCGGCATGGTGGCCATATTCACTTCCACGCCCCGCAATTCTCCGCCCTGAACCGTCAGCCCCGCCGGGGTGGATTCGACGGTGCAGCCCATTTGCCCCAGGACCTCGGGGAAGGCCGCATCCCCCTGGCTGGATTCGAGGCTCAGGTTGGTGATGGTGACCCGCCCGCCTGTTAAGGCCGCCGCGGCCCAGAAATACGAGGCACTGGAGGCGTCGGCCTCGATCTCATAGTCCCGGGGCAGGTAGCCCTGGCCGCCGGGAAGCTCAAAATGGCGGTAGCCCTCCCGGTAATAAGAGACGCCGAAGTCCGCCAGCACCTCCAGGGTCAGGTCCACGTAGGGCCGGGATACCAGGCTCCCGGTGATGTCGATCTTAAGGCCCTTTGGCGCCAGGGGCCCGATGAACAGCAGGGCCGACAGGTACTGGCTGCTGATGGCCCCGGAAAGCTGGGCTTTCCCACCAGTGAGGCCGCCGGTGACCCGCACCGGCGGGCAGCCGTCGCCTCTCTCGGAGACGGCCCGGACCCCCGCCTGGCGGAGCGCCTCCAGCAATTCCCCCAGGGGCCGCTGGCAGAGGCGGTCCGTGCCGGTGAGGCGATATTCTCCTTCACCCAGGGCGACCAGGGCGGTGAGGAAGCGCATGGAGGTGCCGGAGTTGCCCAGGTAAATCGGCAACGCCACCGGCAGCCAGCGCCCGCCCCGGCCCGTCACCCGGATGGTTGTGCCCTGCCAGTCGACCCCAACCCCCAACTGCGTCAGGGCCTGGGCCGTGAGTTCGGTGTCTTCCGCGGCCAGGGCGTTGGTGAGGACACTCTCCCCCGCGGCCAGGGCCGCGGCCATCAAAGCGCGGTGGGTGTAGCTCTTGGACCCGGGCAGGGTGAGGGTGGCTTGGACCTGCTGCCAAGTTTTGATTTCTTTAATCAAGAAACCCTCTCAATACAAATTATTCTGATAATACATCTGCGAGAGCCTCAGCAATTTCATCAATAGTCATTTTCTGATTGCTTAATGCTACTTTATCTGCCAATGTTGGGCTATATTTCAGAACATCTTCTTTATCAATATTATACCAGATTGGCAAAATTACTTTCTTACCTTCAATTTCGCGAGCAGTTAAACCATTCAATTCATATTGAGGCCAATTTTTCTCAAAAAATGCCTTTGATAAGATGACGATTCCATAACTAGAATTGACCAATCCTTGATCAATTGATTGACGTAAACTATCACCAACCTTCAATTCAAATTCGTCATACCAAATATCAAATCCAATTTCATCTAAGGCCTGTGCAAGTGGCCGAACAAAATCCCCTTTATCTTCGCTTGCATGTGAAATGAAGGCATCATATCCGACTTTGTCTGGTTCTACCGCAGATTCTTTAAAGTCGCGATCAGCAAGTCGCAACATTAGTCCGGAATGGAAAGAAAATGCCTCATCAGCAGAGGGAAATTTCTTTTTTGAGTATAAATTCATCGGGCTTGAACCACCAACAACCCACCATTCAGGATTATCAGACTCGCTTGTAATAACAGAAAGTACAATATCTTCCCTACCTAATAATGTAAACTTTTCCTCAAATTGAACATCCAGAACCTTGGTATCGCCTTCCAGTTCAACATATTTTTTTGCCCTTTTAATGAGCTTACTAAGATTCAGCCTCATCTATAAATCTCCGAAAGCCGCATAAGCCGCCCGGGACATTACTTCCAGGGGTGCAGTCATTCCTGTCCACAACTCAAATTGCGCCGCGCCCTGGTGGATGAGCATCTGCAGGCCGTCGATGGTGGCGCAGCCGTGCGCCTCAGCTTCCCGGAGCAGCCGGGTGGCCAAAGGCTGGTAAACGATATCCATGACGACCTCGAAGCGGCCCAGCAGGTCCGGGTTGATGGGAATGCCGTCCACATGGGGCGTCATGCCCACGGGGGTGGCGTTCACCAAAATGGTGGCGGGGCAGTGATCCAGGGCGTCCGGGGCAATGGCCTCGGCCCCCAGGTCCCGGGCCAGGGCCGCGGCCCGGGCCACATCGATATCCGTCAAGCTCACGTGGCCCCCTTGATGAAAAACCCCGAAGGCGATGGCCCGGGAGGCGCCTCCGGCCCCCAGGATGAGGACGTGCCGCCCTTTCAGGCTGACTTTGGCCGTGAGCGCGGTCACCGCCCCCAGCCAGTCGGTGTTGTAGCCGGTCAACCGGCCGTCCCGGTTGACCACGGTGTTCACCGCACCTATTTTGGCCGCCTGGGGGTCCAAGTCATCGATCAGGGGGATGATGTCCTCTTTGAAAGGGATGGTGACGCTCACCCCGCCGATCCCCAATCCCCGGAGGCCGGACACGGCCTGGGCCAGGTCGGTGACCGGAAAGGCTGCGTAAACCGCGTTCACGCCCAGGTGGCGGAAGGCGGCGTTGTGCATGACCGGGCTCAAGGAGTGGGCTACAGGCCGCCCCAGGATACCGAAGATTTTGGTCTGGCCGTCGATCATTTTGAGCGCTCAGCGTGTTAGCAGTTAGCAGTTAGCGGTTAGGGAAAAGCCGAATTAGTTTCCATTCTGAAACTTCCCCTCCTCTGGTGGGAGGGGGAGGATTAAAAGGTAACATATTAATGTTATTGAAAAGCTACTCACCCCCACCCTGACCCTCCCCCATCAAGGGGGAGGGAATAAAGGACTTTCCGGATGAACACGAGTTAAGACAATAGGCTGCCAAAATCTAATCCACGTTTCCATGTTGCCATAAAGGGCGGGAATGAGTGTTCACCCACAAAGGCTCAAACTTTTGAAGCCGCCCTAAAAAACTAAAAACTAACGGTAATGACAGCCCAGGTTGTCACCCAATCATCTTATGGGCTCTCGGCCACGACAAAGGGAAGAAAATGTAGAACAGCCGCCCTCGGCTGTTCATTGGGTGAACCGGCTTTCAGCCGGTTCACCCGCACAGGCTGGAAGCCTGTGCCACCAAGACTTTTGTCGATCCTGAATCCTGAGGAAGGGCCACTGACCTAATTTTTCAGTGTCAAAGCAGCTTATTTCAAACATGACAATGTATGTTAACCTCTATTGCCCTAACCCCTAACCCCTAACCCCTAACTGCTAACTGCTAATAGCTATTTCAAGGTGTTCCACACCCGCTTGAGGTCGTTCACCGTGAGTTGCCCCGGGGCCGAGGCCCCGGTCTTGCTGAAGGGGGCAAAGGTGAGCCAGCTCCCTACGAGGGGCGCCGCCACCCGGGACCATTTCCCCCAAGGCCCCATGCAAAAGGCGATGATCTCCTTGCCTTGCGCTTTGGCCCGGGGGATGAGGGAGAGCATCCGCAGGTTGTCGGCCGGCTCCCGGGCCAGGGCGACCATTTTGATGATGTCGGCCTCCGCGGCCAGCATCTGGTCCAGGACCGCCTCCAGCCGGGCCGTCTCCGGCGTGCCGGCAAAGTCGTGCCAGGAGAGGATAAGTTTGGTTGGACCCCGGCGTGCCCAAAGCTCCCGGCGGAAGCCAGCGTCCGCGGCCAACTCCAGGTCCAGGCAGGTCGCGCCCAGATTCAGGGCTTCGGAAAGGAGGGTAAGGCGGTCCGCCTCAGTGCCCTGCCAGCGTCCCCCTTCCGCGGCCAGGCGGTTGGTGACGATCACCGGCCCCGGCAGGGTTCGGAAGAGCTTCTGTAAGTCCGGGGCCGGCTCCTCGAGATAGTCCAGGCGCACCTCGGTCCACAAGCCCTTGCGCGCCGCCCGCTGATATCTGCCCCGGGCCCGGTTGACCGTGGCCTCCACCACCGGCACGCAAATGCGGAGAAGCGGTTTTCGGTTTTTAGTTTTTAGTTTTTGGTTTTTAAACATTCGAAGATGCAACCGTTAGTAAAGTTCCAAAGATTTTGCTATCCACCGCCGCGCCAATCTTAGTGATTGATTTCATAACTGGGGTAACGCGTTGGTGGGGCGGCCGTCCCTGGCCGCCACTGGTTGGCGGGCACGGAGGCCCGCCCCACCGGGTTATTTTCATATAAAAGCCAAGGATCTCGTATAGATCGTATTCATGTTCATGAGATTCTTCGGTCGCTCCGCTCCCTCAGAATGACAGGTGAGGGGACAAAAGCAGAGGTCTCAATTTATGAACCTCCACACTTGGTCTTTTAACCAAAAACTAAAAACCAAAAACCATCAACTCAGGTTTTCCACCCCCGCGGCCCGGGGGAAGGAGCCCAGGAGTTTGAAGTGGGCGCTGATGGCCTCCACTTCCTCCAGGGCCTGACCCACCTGGGGTTCGGTGGTGTGACCGTCCATGTCCACGAAGAAGAGGTAGCGCCAGGCTTCATTTCTGGCGGGCCGGGAGACGATGCGGGTCATGTTGAGTTCCTGTTCCGCCAGGGGCCGCAGGGTTTTATAAAGGGCTCCGGGGATATTGTCCACCGCAAACAGGATGGAGGTCTTGTCTTTGCCGGTGGGCCCGGGAGAGTCGGACCCGATGACAAAGAAATGCGTGACGTTGCCGGGGTTGTCTTCGATGCGGGACTCCACCACCCGCAGGTCATACAGGGGCGCCGCGAAGGCGCTGGCAATGGCCGCGGCATTGGGGTTTTTGGCCGCCTTCTGGGCCGCCACCCCGGTGGAGGCCACCTCCAGGATGGGGATTTCGCCCAGATGCGTTCCTAGCCAGCGGCGGCACTGGGCGTGGGCCTGGGGGTGGGTGTAGATGACCTCGATATCGGCCCGTTGTCCGGACTTGGACACCAGGTCGTGGGAGACCTCCAGGAAGATTTCGCCGCAGATCTTCACCGAGGACTCGGCAAACAGGTCCATGGAGATATTGACGATGCCTTCGGTGGAATTCTCGATGGGTACTACTCCGTATTGGAACTTGCCCTTCTCCACTTCGGCAAAGACCTCCTGAATGGTGGTCATGGGGCCGAAGCGGGTGGCCCGGCCGAATTTTTTCAAGGCCGCCAGGTGGGAAAAGGTGGCCTCGGGCCCCAGGAACGCCACCCCGAAAGGAATCTGGACTTCCCGGGCGGCGGAGATGATCTCCCGGAAGATGTTGCGCAGGGCCGAGGGGCTCAGAGGGCCGGGGTTCAGGTGCATGAGGTGGGCCAGGACTTCCTCTTCCCGCTGAAAATCCAGGGTGCCCCGGCCTTCCCGGCCTTTGATGCGGCCGATGGCCTGGGCCAGGCTCTGGCGCTGGTTCAGCAGGTTCAGGAGTTCCTGGTCCAGGGCGTCAATCTGATTTCTGATGGCTTCTTTTTCCGTCATAGTCATTTCTCCAGGATGGTTTCCTGGATTTTGTGGCCGAAGTGGCGGCCCGTCTCTTCCAGGGCTACCAGCACTTCATCCCCAGGTTGTAAAGTGACAATGGACACGGCCTCGCCATTGGCGCGGGTGAGGCGGATGGTCTCGGCGTTCTGCAAAATGGTGGCGATCTCCCGGCCGTCCGCGTCCGCGGCCACCAGCAGCAAAGGGCGGCGCTCCACCTTGACCCGGCCCACCACCGCGGGGGTGGTGCGCCCCTGATGGTTGACGACCAGCACTTCGTCCCCGGCCGTGAGTTCCCCCAGGTACCTGGTCTTATCCCCGGTGACCCGGATATAGGCGTGCACCGGCCCGGCGTTGACCCGGAAGGGCCGGGGGGCGACGTAAGGGTTTTCCAGGGATTCGGCGTGCACCAGGAACAGGCCCCCCGAGGAGTTGCCCACCAGCATCCC
>JAGVPN010000274.1 GCA_020052215.1 Syntrophobacterales bacterium | reverse complement strand
GCGCAGCGGAGTGAAGAATCTCTGCGGCCACAAAAGAGAGATTCTTCGCGGCGCTCAAAATGACAAAAAATTGTCTTTTGATTGTGAATTTATCTGAAAAGGTTTTTTGTAGGGTGCGTCCTACGCACCATTTGACCGGGATGACGGCAGGCCCGAAGGCCCGCCGCCTTTGGTAGCACAGGCTTTCCAGCCTGTGCGCCGCACCGGCAAGATGCCGGTGCCACCAAGAACTTTTCAGACCAGTTCCTCAAAGGCCCCTGGCCCACCCATAAAGCATGAAAAGATATGTAGGGCGGGCACTGCCCGCCGTTTCCGGCCATCAATTGGCGCGTAGGACGCACCCTACAAAAGAACTTTTCAGACCAGATAAATAACCAGCCCGAGGCTTGTGAATCATTACACTTAGTTACATATTTATCCAAGGCAAAACCAGACCATACCCCATTATTAGCTTGACTTTCCTTGCTCACTTCATTAAAAGGGTAGGCAAGCTATTGTGAATAATGCAACAAAATGCAACCCCAGAGGATGGACCCCATGGCCCACGCTATTCAAGTCAAGGATCTCATGATCCCCCTGGAGGACTATCCCCACATTCCCTACTGGTTCACCTTGCGCCAGGCCATGGCCATTGTCCGGGAAGCCGCCATCAAGTTTGAAGGCGCCTTTGAGCCCAGGGCCGTGCTGGTTTTTGACGAAAAATATCAGCTCATGGGCATGTTGACTTTACGGGACATTATCAAAGGCCTGGAGCCCAAATTCCTCCAAGAGACCAGCCTCGTCAAGATGGACCCCAACCTGACCGTCCTCCTGGGCGATCTTTTGGGACCCAATATGAAGACCGCGTCCCAGCGCCCGGTGAGCGAGGTCATGAGCCCCATTAAGGTGACCGTGGACGGCAGCGCCCCCATCGCCCAGGCCCTCTACCTGATGATCCAGGCAAACGTCGGCCTGATGCCGGTGATCCAGGCTGGCAAGGTGGCCGGGATGATCCGCCTGAGCGATCTGTTCAATGAAATCACCAAGGTGGTGTTGGGCGACTAAGCTCTCAGGTGATACGTGATGCCCCCAAGGCCAGCTTTTGAGACCCAGCAGTTTACCACCGGGGAAGGTTTCGGCTCCGGCTGGTCCCCAGCCTGCCGCGGATGGGGATTTTGGCGCGGTTCGTCTATTTCATCCGGCCTATGAAGGCTATGCCGGTGTTGGCGCCTAAGGTGTAGCGCGCGCCGGTTTTATATAAGGGGAGGGCCGGAAACGCGTTCCGCCACCCTCCCCCACCTATTTATCCCGCGTCCGCTGGCAGGTTTTAACACCCTTACGGCCCATAAAACTCAGCCAGTAAACATAAAAGTCCGGGGGTAGGGGCGAGGCTCAGGCCTCCCCGCCCCGGACTTTCCCATTTTATAGCCTTTGCCAAAAGTTCTTTCCTCTGCCGAAAAGTTTTTGGCGGCACCGGTATCTTACCGGTGCGGGTGCACAGGTTGAAAACCTGTGCCACCAACGGGGGCGGGCACGGAACCCCACCAGATTTTTCATTATTTTCGGGTGGGCCAAAGGCTCATGAGCAACTGCTTGGGAACCAGAATTGCCTCCGGTCAGGGACGCGGCCTGCTTCCAGCACGCCAGCCTGACCGCACTGGCAATTCAGCTAAAATTTGATATAATTTATAGTTGTTGAATGCCGATAGCAGTCCTTCCTAGTCAGCGGCAATGGGGAGCGATGGTGACCACCCTGAAACGCGCCTGGCAACGTCTCACCAAGGCCACGCCGGGTAAAACCCAGGCGGATCTGGCGGGAAAATACACCCATTTCCAGGCATTGCTCGCCGCCAACAACCAGGTCTTGACCCTGATGGCGGACTTGGAAGAGAAGCTGTCGGGCGACTACCTGTTTGACCTCCAATATATCCGCGCCGCCGTAAGCCAACTCCACCAGGAAACCGGCCAGTTAGTGGATGCCTTGAACGGCATGGGAGGCAATCGCTATCTAGCCCTGACCCAGGCCCTGGCCCGCATCAGCCGGGAGGTGGAGGAAGTCCTCACCCGCCGCCGGGAGATCCCCGCAGCCCCCCTGGTGATTGACTTCGAAGACCTGGACGCCGGCATGGGCGAGGTGGTGGGGGGCAAAAACGCCAACCTGGGGGAGGTCAAAAACCGGGTGGGCTTGCCGGTCCCTGCCGGCTTCGCCATTTCCACTCACGCCTACAAAGTTTTCCTGGATCACAATCACCTGGCGGTCCGGCTGACGGAATTGCTGGGGCGCTGGCGCCTGGATGATCTGGACAGCCTGGCCCGGGTCAGCGAGGACTTGAAGCAGATGATCCTCGCCGCCCAGGTGCCCCCGGCCCTGGAGGCGGCCATCTCCCAGGCTTACGAGCGTCTGGCGGCCCGTGACCGCCGCCGGCCCCTGGTGGCCATGCGCTCTTCCGCCGTGGGCGAGGACCTCACCCTGACCTTTGCCGGCCAATACGCCACCTATCTCAACGTGCCCCCCGAGTCCATGGTCAGCCGGTATAAGGATATCGTGGCCAGCCTGTTCACGCCCCGGGCCCTGTTTTATTACAAGAACAAGGGGTTCAAGGAAGAAGAGATGGCCATGGGGGTGGTGGTGATGCCCATGGTCCAGGCCCGGGCCAGCGGAGTGCTCTTCACCCGCCAGCCCGAGGCCGCCCACCAGGAGGCCGCCTTCATCAATGCGGTCTGGGGCCTGGGCCGCTACGCCGTGGGTGGCGTCATCAACCCGGATCACTACCTGGTGGCCTACCAGCCGCCGGGGAGGGTCCTGGCCCAAACGATCCCCCCCAAGGAGATCATGCTGGTCTGCCGGCCCCAGGGCGGCGAGGCGGAGGCGCCGGTGCCGCCGGAGTTGGTTAACGCCCCCTGCCTGGACCAGGGTCAGATTGCCCGGCTGGTGCAGTGGGCCGCCATCCTGGAGGCCCACTTCGCCAAACCCCAGGACGTGGAGTGGGCCCTGGATGACCACGGCGAACTCTGGCTGCTCCAGAGCCGGCCGCTGCAACTCACGCCCAAGAAGGCCGCAGACCCGCCGGCCCGGACCCTGAAGGATTATGTCGTGCTCATTGACCACGGGACCGTGGCCTGCCGCGGCGTGGGGGCCGGCCCCGTGTTCCTGGTGCGCCGGGATGAGGATCTAAAACACTTCCCCGACGGCGCCGTCCTGGTGGCCCGCCACACCTCAACCAAATATGTCACCGTCATGCCCCAGACTGCGGCTATCCTTACCGACGCCGGGAGTCCCACCGGCCACATGGCCCTCTTGGCCCGGGAATTCCACGTCCCCACCATTCTCAACACCGGCAACGCCACCCAACTCCTGACCCCCGGACAAGTGGTCACCGTGGACGCCAACTATAACAACGT
>JAGVPN010000133.1 GCA_020052215.1 Syntrophobacterales bacterium | reverse complement strand
CTTTCCGTCGCCTCCAGGCGGGCGATCCAGTCTTTGCCCTCCCGGTTGAGGGCAATGAGTTCGTCCAACTCGGGGTCGTACCCCTCTTTGATAATGCCGCCGGCCGCCAGATTGGCCGGAGGGTCCTCCACCAGGGCCCGGCCGATCAAGTCCTGAAGTTCGGGCAGCCCGTCCAGGTCGGCCGCCACCTGGGACACCAGGGCCGGGAGTTCCCCGGGCAATAATGCCTGGAGGAGGGGCACCCGGGCCAGGGCCTCCTTCACGGCCGCCACCTCCCGGGGGGTAGCCTGCTCCAGGGCCACCCGGGCGGTGAGGCGTTCCAGGTCCCCCAGCCCTTTCAGGGTCTGGCGCCAGCGCTGGCGCAGGAGGCCGCGGTCCTTGAAAAACTCCACCGCGTCCAGGCGGGCCTCGATCTGGGACTGATCCTGCAAAGGATAACGCAGCCACTGGCTCAGGCGCCGGGCTCCCATGGGGGTGACGGTGTGGTCCAAGGTTTCCAGCAAGGACCCCTGGCGTGACCGGCTGCGCCAGGTTTCGAAGATCTCCAGGTGGCGCAAAGTGGCCTCATCCAGGCCCAGAAAGTCGTCCCGGTGGTACGCCAGCAGGCGGTCCAGGTGGGGGAGGTCAGGGGTGTGGGAATCCTGCAGATACCGGAGGATGGCCCCGGCCGCGGCCACTCCCAGAAGGTAGGCGTCCACCCCGAAGCCTTCCAGGAAAAGGGTGCCCAGGGCGCGACCCACTTCCCGCCGGGCCGCTTCGGGATCGAAGGCATAGGACGATACTCGCCGCTGGGTGGGCGGGGTATCGAAGGGAACCAGGGCCGGGGACAGGAGGGCCGGGTCCAGGTTGTCCGGAACCACCAGCTCCGCGGGTTTAAGCCGCCACAGTTCATCGGCCAGGGCATCATGACCCTGGCCTTCGGTGAGTCGGAATTCCCCGGTGGACAACTCCAGAAAAGCCAGGCCCCACCGGGGCCCCTTAAAAACTACCGCGGCCAGGTAGTTGTCGGTGCGGGCATCCAGGGCGGCTGGGTCCACCACGGTGCCCCGGGTGAGGATGCGGGTGACTTCCCGGCGCACCAGGCCTTTGGCCTGGGCCGGGTCCTCCGTCTGGTCGCAGACCACCACCTTGAACCCCTGCTCCAACAGGCGAGGGATATAGCTGGCGGCCGCATGGATGGGAAAGCCGGCCATGGGGATGCGCTCATCCCCCTGGCGAGAGCGGGAAGTAAGGGTGATATTCAGGGCGTTGGCCGCAGTCTCGGCGTCGCCGAAGAAGGTTTCGTAAAAATCGCCCATCTGGAAGAGCACCAGGGCATCGGCGTATTGCTGCTTCAGGTCCAGGTACTGCCGCAACATGGGAGTGGTTTTGTCAGACGGGGGGCCAGTCATGGCGCCTACGGCAATTCAAGCGGAAAGCCGACGATACTTAAGAGATCCACCGCCCTCCCGGGAAACTGAGGCGCCCCCGGATTACTCGGACCGGGGGGCAATCTGGGGTTCGGGGGCCGTCGCCGAAGCCTGAGCAGTGGCGCTGGCCTGTTTCAGTTCCTTGGCCAGGATCTCCAAATTGTGCCGAAGCTGGCGGACGGTCTGGCGCTGATGATAAAGCTCGTAGATGCCGTACAGGGAGGTGGTGAACACCCCCAGAAAAAAGGCGAAGAGGATGATGATCCAGAGGTGCATGTCGGGGGTCTGGAAGGTGGTGACGTAGAGGTCCAGCTTGAGGCTCACCACCTGCTTCAGGGTGTCCAGGTTTTCGATGATGAAGACGATACCCAGGAGGACGATAACGGTGGAGATGATTACTTTAACGAAACGCATGTCTGATCCTCATCTGGCAGGGCCTGGAAAAGGGGCGCCAGGCGGTCGTAAGTCTGACGGAAATGTTCCGGAATCACCCGAACCTCGGCAAAAACCGGGATGAAATTGGTGTCGCCGGCCCACCGGGGGACGATATGAAAATGGAGGTGGCTTTCCACCCCGGCCCCGGCGACCAGCCCCAGGTTGAGGCCCACGTTGAAGCCGTCGGGGTGCATGACTTGTTTCAAGATGGCGATGGACTCCCTGACCTTGTGCATAAGATCCAGGGTCTCCTCCGGGGTCAGGTCGTCCAGCCCGGGAAGGTGGCGGAGGGGGGAAACCAGCAGATGGCCGTTGATATAGGGATACTTGTTCATCATGATCCGGGTGAGGCGGCCGCTGAACAACACCAGGCGCTCCGGCAGGTTCTCCCGGGGTTCGGGGCAGAAGATGCAGCCCGGAGGCTTATCCTCCCCCAGGATATATTCCATACGCCATGGGGCCCACAAGACTTTCATGCCGGCCCCGCCCCGATAGTAGATGATCCCCGACTGCCCATATCGTAGAAATATAGCATGATTGGGGAGAGATTCAAGGGCTTTTATGCAGCGAAGAGGATGGATTCCCCCGGCGCTAAAACCCCTAGGGCGCGTCTCACGCGCCGTTCTTGGTGCGTAGAACGCACCCTACCGCGGAAAATTACCTCTTGGGGCCAACTTGGGGTCAGGGCTGGAGCGCAAAGGCCGGCCTGATCCGGCCCACCTCCTCCTTGCGGTGGTTGAGGATGGGCGGCTGCCGGAAGGCGGCCAGGGCTGTTGCGGCGGCGGGAGTGAGCGCCCCCAGCTGGTCCAGGATGGAAACCACGGTGGGGTTGAGGGCCCGTTGGCTGCCGTCTTCGATCTTGAAGGCCACCCCCAGGCCGCCTTCCATCAGGCTGAGGCCATAGCCCCCTTCGGCGCCGGACTTGGCGAAGATTTTGCCCGGCAAGGCCTCCATGACCGTGGTCTCGAGACGGCCGTCCCCGGCGATGTGCATGGGGTTTGCCAGGATGGCGGCCATAAGCGTTCCTGCGGGCGAACCCGGCTGGGCCGCGGCCAGGCGGGCATATCCCAGGGCGATGTTTTTCAAAGGCACATAGAAGACCGGGGCGCCGCAGCCGTCGATGGCCACCTGGATTTGCCCTTTGGGGAATCCCACCATCCGGGCCACGGCGCCCAATATCAGCTCTTGCACCGGGTGGGCCGGATTCAGGTAGTCCGCCAGGGGCCAGCCGTGGTGGACGCACAGGGCCAGCATGGCGGCGTGCTTGCCGGTGCAGGTGTTGTGCAGGGGGGTGGGGTTCAACCCGGCCTTCACCAGGGCCTGGGCCGTGGGGCGGTGCAGGGGCGGATGGACCCCGCATTGGAGGGCCTCGGCGGTGAGCCCTATCCGGGCCAGAATCTTGGTCGCCAACTCCACCTGAAAATCCTGGCCGGAGAGCGACCCGGAAAACAGGGCCAATTCCTCGGCCCCGAACCCGAAGGCGGCGGCGGCGCCGCTGGTGATCACGGCCAGGGCCTGAAAGGGCTTGGCCAGGGACCGCATGCAGACCCAGGCCTCGGCGTCGCCCATAAGATGGCGCAGGTTGCCGGCGGCGTCCACCACCACGAGGTGGCCCCGGTGGCAACTCTCCACCCGGGGGCCCCGGGTTACTTCGATTAAGACCGGTGGGGTTATTTGGCTTGGCATATTTTTTCCCTTATACATAGGGCGGCCCATGGCCGCCAAGAATCGGCGTGCACGGCACGCCCTATAATAGCTTTCTTCTGGTTCCCAAGCTCCTGCTTGGGAACCGGCTTTTGACCAAAGCTCCGCTTTGCTCAGGAGCAGGCAAGCTCAATTGTAATATACGCTTATTGCCATTGCTCCGAAAATAAGCTATAATTAGCTAAATTAATTAGCTAAATGGAGCAATTATTGTGCAACAAGAAAACTTGAGTCTCCT
>JAGVPN010000347.1 GCA_020052215.1 Syntrophobacterales bacterium | reverse complement strand
GTGGTGGCCTTCCCCGGCAAGTTCCTGGCCGGGCTCCTGGTGGGGCTGAAAGAAGCCGGCAAAAAGATCGGGGCCCGCTACCCCATCACCTTTTACCAGAACTTCTCCCCCAGCTTCCCGCCGGCCTACGAAGAACGGGCCAAGAAGTGGGGGATATTATAAAGCGGGTTCAGGGTTTTAGGTTTTAGCCAGGTAGGGCGGGCGTCCCGCCCGCCGTGTAGGGTGCGCACTGCGCACCTTCATCATGCACAGGCGAGACGCCTGTGCCACCACATTCTCAATAACTTTTCCAGGCAGGTGCTCATGGGCCTTTGGCTATCCCATAAAGCCTGAAAAGTGGCGGCCAGTTATCATAGTGCTCGGTACAATATGCTTTAATTAACCCCAACCTTGAACTTTGAACCTTGAACTTTTCTAAACCGGAGGACTACCAGCAATGAAGCGAGTGGCATATTTACCCTTAATTTTGCTCTTCCTGCTCCTGCTGCCGGGGGCGAGCCCCGCCCAGGACGTCCAGAGCTACATCGACCAGGGGATCAAGCACAGCCAGGCAGGCCGTTACGACCAGTCCCTCCAGGCCTTTGAGCAGGCCATGAAGCTCAAGCCCAACGACCCGGCCCTCATCACTTTCAAAGGCATCGTCTTCTACGCCAAGGGCAAGAACGACCTGGCCATGAAAGAGTTCGAAACAGCCCTCAAGCTGAACCCCAACTTCGGCCGGGCCTACTACCAGCGAGCCATGGTCTACGAGAAGCAGGAGAAGTTTGACCAGGCCCTGGCGGACCTGAAAAAGGCCAAAAGCCTGGGGTACGGCATCGACCCGGACTTCATCGCCTTGATGGAAAGAAAGGCCGCGGCCCCAAAGTAGGCGCCTGGTCTCGTCCTGGGCTTGGTGGGCCTGCGCCGCAAGTTCGGCAAGTAGTTAAGCCCACATTGCGTTGGTAAAAAAAACCAGGCAGGGGCTTTGGACCCTGCCTGGTTTTTTTATGGCGGGCCGTGCCCGCCCTACCCGCCTACGACTGCCAAAGCTGACACAGGCTGGAAAGCCTGTGCCACCAATTTCTTCACCGAAAACCCAAAACCCAAAACCCGCTTTTAAATCACCTTGTGCAGGGGATACTCCACGATGCCCTGGGCCCCGGCCCGGATCAGGCGGGGGATGAGGGTCCTGACCTCCCCCTGGTTCACCACCACCTCCACCGAGTACCAGTCGGTCTCATAGAGGCTGGCGATGGTGGGGGCCAGGAGGCTGGGGAGCAGGCCGATGATGTCCCTCAACTGCTTCTCCGGGATGTTCATCTTCAGGCCCACCATGCGTTCGGCCCGGAGCGCCCCCAGGAGCAGCAGGTTGAGGTTTTCCATCTTTTCCCGCTTGACGGCGTCGGACTCCCACACCTGGGTATTGGCGATGAACTGGGTATTGCTCTGGAAGAGTTCATGGATGATCTTGAGGCCGTGGGCCTTGATGGTGCTGCCGGTCTCCGTGACCTCGACGATGGCGTCGGCCAGTCCCGCGGCCACCTTGGCTTCGGTGGCCCCCCAGGAAAACTCCACCGTGACCGGGATCTGGCGCTCCTTGAAATAGCGCCGGGTATAGTTCACCAGTTCGGTGGCGATTTTCTTGCCCGCCAGGTCTCGCAGGCTGCGGATCTGGGAGTCGGCCGGCACCGCCACCACCCAGCGCACCGGATTGAGGCTGGCCTTGGAGTACATGAGGTCCGCCACCACCGTGACCTTAGAGTCGTTCTCTATGATCCAGTCCCGGCCGGTGATGCCGCAGTCCAGGGCGCCGTTCTCCACGTAGCGGCTCATCTCCTGGGCCCGGCACATGGAGCAGGCGATCTCCGGGTCATCGATATCGGGAAAGTAACTCCGTCCATTAACCTTAATATGCCAACCGGAACGCCGGAAAAGTTCCAGGGTCGCTTTCTCCAGACTGCCTTTGGGGACGCCCAACCGAAGCTTATCCACCCCCGTATACCTCCTTGGGATCAAAGATTAGGGAGCCCACCACCTGCCAGTCATCCCCTTGCAGCCGGCGATAGAAACAGCTCCGGTGACCGGTATGGCAAGCGGCCCCGCCCACCTGCTCCACCTTCAGGAGCACCGTGTCCCGGTCGCAGTCCAGGAAGATCTCTTTGACTCGCTGCACATGGCCGGAAGTGCCGCCCTTGCGCCAGATGGTCTGCCGGGTGCGACTGAAATAATGGGCCTCGCCGGTGGCCAAAGTGCGTTCCCAGGCCTCCCGGTTCATGAACGCCAGCATCAGCACGTCACCCGTGTCCGCGTCCTGGACGATGGCCGGCAGGAGACCTCCCATTTTGTCGAAATCCAGAGTTTTTTGCTTGCTCATAACCTAAAAAATTACCTTTTTTTGTTTGAATCCGCAAGATGTGATGGTACATTTTCCGGAGGAGAATCGCCGGCCGTGAGTAAAATTATCCCCTACAGTACCCTGTTGCGCCAGCAGCACGTGAGCTTTCTCCGGCACAAACACCGGGAATACCAGGAACGGGAAGAATACCTCATGCACCTGCGCAAGCTGCTGTTTCAGGTGGAAGGCCAGATGCGCCAGGCGGAGATCCAGCAGTTGGAGGTTTTCCGGGAAATAGGGGGCCACTTCAAAATCGACTTGAAATTCCCCGACCTGGGGGACCGCGTGGGGTTGCAGGAGGTGTTCGCCACCGACCCTTTCCTGACCGCCCTGAAGGAGTTTTTTGCCGGCCGCCTCACCAGTGATGAGTGCTGCGAGACCATCCTGGCCCTGCAGGAAGATCCCCCGGTGCTGTAACCTGCCCGACAGACCCCGGCGGCCGGCAGTCCCGTCGCCTCAGCCGCGACGCCCATCGGAACCAGGGCGGCAAAAAAATAACTGGCCGGATGGGGGAGGTATCCGGCCAGTCGGTGAAAGGAGAAAATGGTATATGAACTTTGATTAAGGGGGGGATGTGGGTACCTTAAATATGGTCCATATACTTACAATAAGACATGCAGAAAACGTGCCAGACATTCTTGTAACGTATTTTAGTTGGTTTTTCAGCATGTTACCATTTTAGTGCTCTTATTTTGGTTCAAAAAATTATACCGCGTCAAACTTAGCCGGCAGTCTTATCCGCTTAACTAATCGTAATTACAGCATTATAATAAATACCCCGGGGATTCAATTTTTTGTTCCAGGGTCCCTGAGCAGGGAACGAAACCGGCGCGGCCAGAGCGCGGTCCGGGGTTCAGGCCGCGCCTCTTCTTAGGTTAAAGCTTAAAGGGCGTAGGGCGGGAAAGCGAAGCGCATCCCGCTTTTCGTATCTTCGCTTTCCAGCCCTACGGCAAAAAATAGAAGGAAGTAAGTTTACACAATATCTGATAGATCAACCCATCTTTGAACCCAAGCTGGCCGGTTATATTAACCTCATATCAGCCCCCAGCGCTTTCGCCCCGGCCACAAACTTGCAAAACCGGCCGAAAGTTGCGTCTGGTCGGATGCAGGACCGGGGCGATTTCTGGACCTCATATCAAGTCGCAAACAAACGGCTATTCTCCTGGGCGGACCTGCGTGTCCGCCCTAAGGGCGGGCCGACACATAGGTTGGCCCCTGAGGCGGCCGACTCTTGTTATGGAGGCCGGGATTTCTTAGGGGCTTTCTTAGCGGTCCTTCACCGGTTATAATAAAAACCTGGCGCGATCGGGCGCGCCGCCCGGTTCGGGTTTCAGGGAGCTGCGCCCCGAAGGCCGCACCCGGTCGGTAGGGCTGATCCAGACTGCCGCCGCCAGAACCAGAGGGTTGATCTATCCGGGAAAAGTGAGGGACCTGGGCTTGGGTAATTCGTCGGGGGATGTTCCGGAACAATCGGCTACCGTGAATGGGGCGTTTTGCGTTTGGCTGATGGGGTTGAGCGCCTCGGGGAAAACCACCCTGGCCCAGTTGCTGGCCCGGGCGCTGGCGCAACGAGGCTTCAAGGTCGAGGTCCTGGACGGCGACATCGTGCGGACTACCCTGAGCAAAGGCTTGGGCTTTACCCCCGGGGACCGGGTGACCAATCTGCAGCGCATTGCGGCCATGGCGCAAAACCTGGTCCGCCAACAGGTAGTGACCATAGTGGCGGCTATCTGCCCCTACCACGCGATTCGGGAAGAAGTGCGGGCCACCATCGGCAAATATGTCGAGGTTTACCTCAACTGCCCCCTGGAAGTCTGCATCAGCCGTGATCCCAAAGGCCTTTATCGCCAGGCCCTGGCCGGGGAAATCCAATATTTCACCGGCATTGGCGATGTCTTTGAGACCCCGGTGCGGCCGGATATCGAGGTCACAACCCACGGCGAGAACCCCGAGGCGAGTTTAGCCCGGATTCTCCGCGGGCTCGCGGCCTTGCGGCATATCTCGCCGGAACCCGCCGCCCCCCTGGAAAAAACCAGCGAAGCGCCGGCGCCGCCTCATCTATCCAGAAGATTGGCCCGATAGTTCCCCCGCCTCATTCCTCAATACAGTGGTCAGAAATACGTAACGTAGTTTTACCGTGAAAGTCCACCCCTAGGGGCGGTTCGCGAACCGCCCCTCTGCCGGGGGCTATCCTCCACGTTTCATCTCCCTCCCCTGCCCGGTTATCAACCACGCCCCCAACATTATAATTGCAACTCAGTTGATTTTCGAGTACTAGATTTGTCATGAGTGATCGGTGCAATTTTTCCCATTGGCTGGCTTTAGAAGGCCTGCGGGCCACCCCGGTGCGCCTGGCGATGCTGGAAATTCTGGGAGAGGCCTCCCGGGCCCTCCGGGCCCAGGAGATCCTGGAGCTGATCCGGACCCGCCGCCGGGTGAACAAGGTCACGGTGTACCGCATCCTGGAGGATTTTAGCCGCCGGGGCATGGTGCGCAAGCTCTCCCTGGAGGGCCGGGTAAACCACTTTGAACTGGCCTGCGAGCACCACCCGCCCCACCCCCACTTCCAGTGCCAGACCTGCCGGGAGGTCCAGTGCCTGGAACCGGTGGCCCTCAACCGGATGTGGACGGAGTTGCGGGGGCCCCTGGGCAACCGGGCGGACCACATTGAAATTCGGATTGAAGGGCTCTGTCACAAATGCCGGAATATTTCGTAAGGCAACTGAGTTGCCATAATTCGGTTATTGCCACCGGTTTCCGGATCACCGGCGTTATTCTCTGGGGTCTCCTGGGACTGGGGTGCCTTTTCGGGTGGGTGGCCCCAGCCCGGGCCGCGCCCCCCGCCGGCAAGCTCCTGGTGGCCGCCACCATTGTGCCCCTGGGCGATTTCTGTCAGAAGCTCGGCGGTGACCTGGTCCAGGTCCAGGTGTTGATCCCCCCGGGGGCCAGCCCTCATGTGTTTGAACCGGCCCCCTCGGTGATGGCCAAGGCCTCCCAGGCCCAGGTCTTTGTCTATATCGGCGCCGGCATGGAACCCTGGGCGGACAAGTTGCTGCACTCCCGGGGACGCGACCGCCTGGTGGTGGTGGAAGCAGTCCAGGGCGTCCCCCTGCTCAAGGACACCCATGAGCACCACCATGAGGAAGCCGAGAAACCGGGCCATACCGGCCGACATCATGAAGCAGAAGAATCCGCCGACCTTCACCAGACCGGCAATCCTCACATCTGGCTGGACCCGGTGCTGGCCCAGGATATTTGCCGGAAGATCGCGAGAGCCTTCATCCAGGCGGACTCCGGCCACCGCGCCCAATATGAGGCCAACCTAAAGAATTACCTGGCCGCCCTGGATGAACTCAACCGGGAGATTGAAACCCGGGCGCGCGGTTGGCGTCTCCGGGATTATGTCTGTTTTCACCCGGCCTTCACCTATTTCGCCCGCCGGTACAATCTCCATGAGGTCGGAGTCATTGAAGCCGCGCCCGGCCGGGAACCCACCCCCCGTCATCTCCAGAAACTGGTGGCCGCCATCCGCCGCTATGGGATCAAGGTGGTGTTCGCCGAACCCCAGCTCAATCCCCGGGTGGCGGAGGTGGTCGCCCAGGAAGCCGGGGTAAAGGTCCTGATGCTGGACCCCATGGGCGGGGTGCCGCCCTACGGCTCCGATTACTTGAAGCTGATGCGCTACAACCTGGCGGCCCTGGATGAGGCTTTGCGATGAGGGAGCCGGGAATGGGCGAGACCGCCGTTAAGCTTGAGGGGGTATGGGTTAAATTTAACGGCGCCACAATCCTCGAAGATGTCACCCTTACCATCGAGGCCGGCCGGTACGTGGGCATCCTGGGCCCCAACGGCGCCGGCAAAAGCACCCTGCTCAAGGTAATCCTGGGGTTGATTCGCCCCCAACGGGGCGACGTGCAGGTCTTCGGCGAACTTCCGGAGAAGCTGCGGCATCATGGCGACGTGGTGGGCTACCTGCCGCAGCGCCCTTTAGGAAACCCCCGCTTCCCCGTCACCGTTCTGGACGTGGTGCTCATGGGCCGCTATGGCCGCATCGGCCTGTTCAAACGGCCCCGCCAGCAAGACCGGGACCTGGCCCGGCACCGGCTGGAGGACCTGGGGATCGCCCACCTGGCGGACCGGCTCATCGGCGACCTTTCCGGGGGGGAGCAGCAGCGGGTCTTCATCGCCCGGGCCCTGGGCGTCGAACCCCGGCTCCTGGTGCTGGACGAACCCACGGTATCCCTGGATGCCTGCGTCCAGGACGACATCTTCGAGTTGGTCAACACCCTCAGAGAGAAGCTGAACCTCACGGTCCTCATCGTCTCCCACGATATCGGCGCCGTGGCCCGCCACATGGACGACGTGGTCTGCATCAACCGGCGGATTCACGTGCATCAACCCCCGCCCATCGGCCGCCTGGGGCTGGAGAGCACCTTCGGCTGCGCGGTGGAATACCTGTTTCACGGCGAGATCCCCCACCGGGTGGTGAAGACCCATGATGATTGATCTGTTCAGCCTGGGGTTTCTGCAGCGGGCCCTGGTGGCGGGCATCCTGGTGAGCCTGCTGTGCGGGGTGCTCTCCACCTTCGTGGTGCTGCGGCGCATGGCTTTCATCGGGGTGGGCATCTCCCATTCGGCTTTTGGCGGGGTGGCCCTGGGGTTCCTCTTAGGCGTCGATCCCTTGTGGACCGGCATCGGCTTTGCCTTAATGGTGGCCCTGCTCATTGAGTACGCCCAGACCCGCACCACGGTGGAGGAAGATACTGCCATCGGCATCTTTTTCGCGGCCTCCATGGCCTTAGGGCTGGTCTTTCTGCATCTCTCCCGGGCCTATAACGTGGATGTTTTCGGTTTTCTCTTCGGCAACATCCTGGCCATCGGCACCCGGCAGTTGTGGCAGATCCTGGTGGTCACCGTGGGGGTTTTGGCCGTTATCCTGGCCTTTTTCAAGGAACTCGTCTTCTTATCTTTCGATGAGGAGATGGCCTGGGTCAGCGGGGTGCCGGTGAAGGCCCTGCGCTATCTCTTCCTGGTAATTATGGCGTTGGTGGTGATCGTCACCATCTACCTGGTGGGGATTATCCTGGTCTCGGCGCTGCTGGTGATCCCCGGGGCCATCGCCCAGAACCTGGCCCGGCAGCTGAAAACCATGGTGTGGGTC
>JAGVPN010000150.1 GCA_020052215.1 Syntrophobacterales bacterium | reverse complement strand
AGGTAATTCTGGCTTTATGGTCGCAACCACCGTAGGGGCGGTTCGCGAACCGCCCCTACAATTCGGATTATTACTTGTTTGACGGCAACTTGGTATTATGCCCGATAGGACGATGGGTTTGGCTGTCTGATAGGATGGAAAATCAACTAAACAAAACTTAAGGTTAAGCTCGAAACGAGGTTATGGAGGGTGTAAAAAACTTTTATATAATCTGAGTAGTTTGAACTGGGAAACAAGATCGCTCTTTTCCGGATAACTTGCCACCATAGACACTTATCGGTGGGCCGGGAAAAATTTTAGATATGATTTGGTATAATACCATGTTCACTTTGAAATGAAACAAATAATTCAGATAACCTGTTGAAATCACTCGTAGGAGCGGGTTTGAAACCCGCCCCTACAAAACGCAAACGGTATAAGATCCCGCCGACCAGCAAACCCTGGCCCCCTCCCGCCGATTAAAAATCATAATTAAAGAGCACGTCGGCGCCGGAGTTCCGTTGGCCTATCTGAGATTCAATGCTCAGGTGCTTGTTGACTTTATACTGGATTCCCACCTGCTGTTCATACACCCCGCGCTCCTCGTTGAGATTCCGCCCGGCGAAGACACTGACATTTTTGGTGATATTCTTACCTACCCCCACCGTGGGCCGACCGCCCAGCATGCCGCTTTTCACCTTGATGCCGCCTAAAAAAGGAATGGTCGACCCCAAAATTTCGCTTAGTTTACTGGAGCTGATGCCTCCCAAAACCCCCAATTGTTGGGCCCCCAGGGCCATGTATTGTTGTTTGGTCAGGGTGGCGGCGGGCGCGCTGAACACCAGGTAAGACAGGACGTCGGCCGGCGGCAGCGGCGGCAGGCTCTCCAGGCGAATCTGGGGGTTGGACATGGTGCCGTTCACGGTGAGCACCAGGGTGATGTCGTCCATTTCGTGAACGGCTTTGCCATCTATGGTTATGGGCTTGCCGGCCACCCCGGGCATCCGGAGCAGGGCCTGTTGCACGGTGAAGGTGCGTTCCTCGATATCCAGGGAGCCTTTGAGGGCGCGCACTTCCCCGCCAAAGGCCAGTTTCTGGCCCGGATCTTTCCTGATCTTGAGGTTAGCAAGCATTTCCACTTTGCCCATGGGGTCGATGAGCCAGGCATTGCCCGAATTTTCCAGGGTGACGTCCAGCCGCAGGTTCCGATAGATGGCCGGGGCCGCAGTCGCCTCGGCCTGGGACTTGGGTTTTATCGGCACCAGGATGACATCCGGGTCCATCCCGGAGCGGAAGAAGGCGGGGCGGAATCGGGCCTTGGGCACTACCAGGCGGCCGCTGGCCACCAGACCGGAGAAAGGACCCTTGAGGTCGATGAAACCGTTGGTCCACACTTCGTTGCCCCCCCGATCGATGAGCAGGAAATTATCCGCCTGGACCCGGGCTTGAGCCTGGGGGGCGCCCGCCAGAACGATTTCCCCGGACAGCCGGATGGTGCCGTTGCTTTGGATAACCAGACCCGGGATGACGATCTTGTCTCCCTGGAGGCGAATCTCCCCGGGGGCCAGGACGTAAGGCGTCCCCGCCTGGTGCAGCTTCAGGGCGCCGGCGCGCCACCGCACATACCCCGAAACCCGGGGTTGACGCGGATTGCCCCGGGCTTCCGCCACCAGGTCCAGGGGGCATTCCGCGCTTTGCACCTCTGGGCTGATGGAGGTCAACAGGGAAAGGTTGACCCGTTCACTGTGGAGTCGGAGGTCCAGACCATCTTGCCCCAGGGCAAAGGCCAAGGGGAGCAGGGAGATCTTGACCGGGACCGATCCTTTCCAGATCAGCCGGGAGTGCAGGGGACCGATTTCCAGGTAGCCGGACACCTGCGCCTGTCCAGTCTGGTAATTGAGCGTGGTGGTCAGGGTTTGGATGGGAAGGTTTTTGATCTTCCCGGCGCTCAGGGCGATCTGGCCGTCGATGGTCGGGGTCCCGGGGGCGCCGGCCAGAGTCAGTCTGCCGTTGAGCTTCCCCGAGGCGGGCAGGCCCAGGGGCGCCAGGAGGCCGGCGTTCAGGTCCCGGACCTCCAGAACGCCGGACAGTTCCTGATCCCGGGCCAGGCCGGTGACGGTCACGGTGCCGCCATCCACCTGAAAAGTGGCCGGGGTGATTTCCCAGCCGGGGAGGAGGCGGACCTGAAAGGAGGACTTGTTCCGGACCGTCAGGGTCTGGCTGTGCCAGGAGAGCCGGGCGACATTCAGGACCAGGGGTTTTTGTAAGCCCGCCAGGTCTGCGGTCCCCGCCGCCTCGAACTTGGGCTCCTGGGGAGAGGTGGCGGCCACCTGGAACTGCCATCGGCCACCGGCGCCGTCGGCCTGGAGGTTAAGGCGGTTAAACGCGCCCCCGGGGGTGTGAAGCCCGGCGCCCTGCAACTTTAGGCTCCCGGATTGAGGCGGCCAACCGGCCAGGGCGCCGTTCAGGTGCGCTGATTCCAGGGTGACGCCGTTAAAGGACGCTTTCCGGACCTGGGCGGCCAGGTTCATCTGGGGGTTCTTCCAGGGCCCCCGGACGGCGCCTTCGGCCGACAGGGATGCGAAGGCCGCGCCCGGAGGCAGGGGCAGAATACCGGAGCCGGATACCGCGGCGTTAAAAGTGACATCCACCCCGGACTCGGTGAGAGTTCCCCGCCCGGAGGCCGACAGGCCCGCCAACTGCACGTTGGCCCGGGAAATGGTCAGTTTCTTTCCTTCCAACACGAAGCTGGCGTTCAGGTCCTTAAGAAGTTCCTTCTGCACCCGGCCGCTGGCCCGGAGGTTGCCGGCCAGATAGACCTGGGCCGGGGAGACGCCGGGAGGCAGGCGGAACTTGCCCGTAAAATTGGTGGTTAAACTGCTGCCGGCGAGCTTGGCCACCCCCAGCAGGGCGGGCTGAAACTCCCTGGTCTGCACGGTCAGATTGCCGGCAAGCCCTGGGCCGGTGGCGCCCAGCGGCAGGAGATGGCCGCTGGCGCTCAGGTCCAGGCTCCCGAAATTCCCCGCCACCGAGGCCTGCAAATCCTGGTTCCCGGCATGGCCGGAGAGCTCAAGCCGCACCTTATCCACTTTGAGGTTGCGGTACCGGAAGGGCTCCAAGTCCAGGCGGGTCTGCATGGACTCGGGGTTCCAGGGCAGGCCCGTGCCCTTCAGATGCAGGTGGGCGTTGACCGGGCTTAACCCCTGGACCGGCTGCCCCTTGAGGTCCTGGACTTCCTGGAGCTGGGCCGTGGTCAGGCCCTTGAGGTCCAGGTCCAGGTCAAAGACTGCGGGCTGGAGCCTGGGGTTGAGAGTTCCCTTCATGGCGTAATCGGCTGCGCCGATCTTGCCTTGGAGGTCTAATTTTATGCCCTCGGGGGTGCTGCTGAGGCTCAACGTGCCGGCCAGGTCCCAGGGGGCGGGCCAGGGGGGCCAGAAAGCCTGGATCTGGTCCCCTTTGAGCAGGCCGAGTTTGCCGGTCAAGGCGCAAGCAAACTCGTTTTTTTCATAAGAGGGCGGGCAGACTTCTCCCTTCAAAAAGACCACGGTTTGGCCGGCCAGCTTCAGGTTCAGGGAGCCGATCTGGGCCAGGCCCGAGCTATAGGTCAGCCGGGTATCCAGCTCCACCCGGCCCTGGGGGGTGGTGATTCCCAGGTTGGCGAGGTTGACCTCGGCTTTTTGCTGCGGTTGCCCCAAGTTGAGCAGGCTCAGGCCGGCTTTGAGGTCTATCTCGGAGTAGTGGCGGGT
>JAGVPN010000073.1 GCA_020052215.1 Syntrophobacterales bacterium | reverse complement strand
CCCGCCCATTTATAGCGCCGGCGTTCGCCATCTCAATGTCAGCCTGGACACCTTGAAGCGGGATCGCTACCGCCAGATCACTGGCAAGGATAACTTGTCGGCAGTCCTGGCGGGCCTCCAGCAGGCCGCATCCCTGGGTTTTAATCCCCTGAAAATCAACTGCGTTGTGCTGCGAGGCATCAATGATGACGAAATTTTAGATATCGCCCAGCTCGCCCGGGACCATCCCTTTCAGGTACGGTTCATTGAACTGATGCCCACTGCCTCCCGAACCTGGTGGCAACGCCACTTCCTACCTCTGGCGGAGGTCCGCCAGAGGTTAGCGGCCCTGGGGCCCTTGGAACCCTTGATCCGGGAAGCTACGGCCGGGCCGGCCCGGAATTTCCGAGTGAAGGGATTCCAGGGGGAACTGGGCTTCATCAGCCCCATGAGCCAGCACCATTGCCGCACCTGCAACCGCCTGCGCCTTTCGTCCGAAGGTAAAATAAGGCCCTGCCTCTTGAGGCCCCAGGAACTGGATCTAAAAGGCCCATTACGCCAAGGCGTTTCGGCTGGTTTTTTAGGTTACCTCTTCCAAGAGGCCATCCAACTCAAACACCGGAAGACCGACCACTCCTTGTCATGCTCCGGTTCCTGCCCTCATGACCTGTCCATGGTCAGCATTGGCGGATAACCATCGTTTTCCATGATCAGACGGTAATCGGCCAATTTATCCGGATTCACCCAGAGCCGCATGGCATACTGGGAACTGAAGACTTCCACTTCACCCACTCCCGATGAATCCACCGGCGCCGGTTGCCCAAACCTTTTTCCTTTGCCAGTTCATAGATGGTTTTATATTCTTATCCGCAGGGCAAAACGAGCGTGGTTATAAGCAGAGAGGGAAGGAAGCCAACTAGACCGTAGGAAGAGATTTATCGAGGATAACCACTCGTGTGAGGAGAGAGAATCAGCCGGAGATCTTTATCACCTGCCTTGCGACTCGTAGCCAGCTCTAATTTTAATCGATTTTTTCCATGGGGTTCGATTCATTCTGAGGCACCAACCAGCGGATCCTCTTTTAAAATATCATGCAACCAGCCAAAACCCTTAAAGAGAGGATGAGACACAGTCTGCATCTGGAACGGGCCTTGCGGCTGGTCTGGCAAAGCGCCCCGGGGTGGACGGCGGCAAACTTTGGTCTCATCCTGATCCAGGGCTTGCTCCCCCTGCTGTCCCTTTACCTGATGAAGCTGATCGTCGATGCGGTCACCGCTGGCCTGCTATCGCCGGAAAAAACTGACTCCCTCAAGAAAGTAATCCTTCTTATCCTGCTGGCGGCTGCCGCAGCCTTATTTGCGGCGTGTTGCCGCTCCCTTACCGAGATTGTCAAGGAAGCCCAGACCCAGGTGGTCACCGACCATGTGGCGGATGTCATCCACGGCAAGTCGGTAGCGGTGGACCTTTCATATTACGAAGACCCCAAATATTATGACACCCTGCACCGGGCCCAACAGGAGGCCACTTACCGGCCCACCGGCATAATGAACAGCCTGATGCAACTCGGTCAAAGCGGCATCTCGCTTTTAGCCCTGGCAGGGTTGCTGATCTCGTTTCGCTGGTGGTTTGCCGGCATGCTTTTTGTGGCTACGGTCCCGGGGGTCTTGATGCGCTTGAAATACGCCAAACAGATGTACGATTGGCAGCGCCAGCACACCCAGGCTCAAAGGCGGGCCGATTATTATCATTGGATACTCACCGACGGTGGCCATGCTCAGGAGATCCGGCTCTTTGGCCTGGGCTCCCTATTCATGGATTGGTTCCGGGAATTACGGCAGCGGCTCCGGGTCGAAAAGTTGCAAATTTCCGCCAGACGATCCTTGGCTGATTTGATCACCCAGGCCAGCGCCACGGTGGCAATTTTTGGGGCTCTCGCTTTCGTGGCCTACCAGACAGTTGAGGGGATGATCACCATCGGGGATATGGTCATGTATTACGGGGCCTTTCAGCGGGCCCAGGGGGCTCTTCAGGAGATCTGGACCAGCCTGACCAGTCTCTATGAGGATAACCTCTTTCTCGCCAACTTTAACGAGTTCCTCGACCTCAAGCCTAAACTGGTGGAGCCTCGCACGGCGGCAGCTTTCCCCCGGCCCATAAAGGAAGGCATTTTTCTAGAACGGGTCAAATTTCACTACCCTACGGCGGAGAGAACCGTGCTGGAGGATATCAACCTCCAGATTTTACCAAACCAAATGGTGGCGCTGGTGGGTGAGAATGGCTCGGGAAAAACGACTCTTATCAAGCTCCTCTGCCGTTTCTATGACCCGGTGAGTGGCAATCTGTCCATTGACGGTATTGACTTGCGCCAGTTTGATCCCGTGGCCATCAGGCGAGAGGTCAGCGTCATTCTTCAAGATTACGCCCGCTACTGCCTGACGGCGCGGGAAAATATCTGGCTGGGAGACATCAGTTTACCGGCTCAAGACGATAGGATTTTAAATGCCGCCCGGCAGACCAGAGCCGATGATTTTATCCAGAAGCTGCCCCGGGGTTACGAGACCGTTTTGGGTCATGAGTTTGAGGACCTGGGAGAACTCAGCCAGGGCGAATGGCAAAAAGTGGCTCTATCCCGGGCCTTTTTGCGCCAAGCCCAATTGGTCATTTTGGATGAACCCACCAGCTGGATGGATGCCCGGGCGGAATACGAGGTTTTCAAATCCTTCCGGAAAATGTTTATAGACCGCATGGTTCTGCTCATCAGCCACCGCTTTTCCACGGTCAGGCTGGCGGATTACATTTATGTCCTGGAAGGCGGCCGCATAGGCGAGTGCGGCACCCATGACGAACTTATGCACCGGGGCGGCAAGTATGCCCAACTCTTCGAGATGCAGGCCAGGTCCTATCGATAACAAGAGATTGCCGAATCTAATTCGTCAAACCGTTACCTGTTCGGAGCTGGATTGACGGGTGCGGCACATGGCCTCTATGTTCAACATTATGAATAGAAATACCAAATTCTTGAACAATCCTCGAAAAACTCCCAGGCTTGATTAACCTAAATTATCCTTTTCCATCCGCCTCAATTATTTTTCCCGTTACCGTCCCGCTGAGCTGGGACCATTTTCTCCAGGGGTTGGCAACCCTCCAGCCGGGTGGAATGTTGTCCGCCGGTCACGCCGTGTAGCTTTCGAAGGTTCGCAGGGCTGCACAAACTCAGGCAAGCGATTTAGGCAAGCGATGGTTGGGGCAGCCGCTAAATTTCACCTGCAGGCGGCCGATCTCAAAGCGCCAGGGGAATGGCCCGATTGTTGCATAATTGTTGGCAAGTATAAGCCGACAGCTGGCGGAACTCAAGGCCTCAGACAGTCACCCGGCCTGGTCAGCTGACCCCTGGGGGTGATAGGCTAATTAGCTGAAAATACTGCAATAACAAGTATTAATTCCTGAGCGTAACTTTAAAAATAGCTTGACAATTATTATAAATTTGTGACAATATAATTTATTTATAGATGGTTTGGTTAGCGCTTAACTTAATAATTTGCTAGTAGGTTCTCAGACATTCAAAACCACATATTATATGATGAAATTCCCCATCGTAAAATTTTACATGAAATTTTATCTACCGTCAGCGTAGATTGAATATTGGATTACCCAATTTATTGGTGGCCGGTGCATAACTGAGACGAGGCATACTACAACGGGGTTTGGAGACCAATAATACCAAGTTGCCGTCAAACAAGTAATAATCCGAATTGTAGGGGCGGTTCGCGAACCGCCCCTACGGTGGTTGCGACCATAAAGCCAGAATTACCT
>JAGVPN010000069.1 GCA_020052215.1 Syntrophobacterales bacterium | reverse complement strand
TGGGGGCCGATTACATCTCGGTGCACGTGGCCATCGACGAGCAGATGCGGGGCCGGGACCCCTTTGCCATCTTATCCGAAGTAAGCCAGGCGGTGCAGGTGCCCGTGGGGGTGGCCGGGGGCATCAATTCCGAGACCGCCGCCGCGGCCGTGGCCCACGGGGCCGCCTATGTCATCGTGGGCGGGGCCATCACCAAGGCCCTGGACCCGGCGGCCGCGACCCAAGAGATCCGCCGGGCCCTGGATGAAGGGGTGGCGATTCCCACCACCTTCTTCAAGCGGGGCGGCGCCGAGGATATCCGCCGGGTGCTGGAGATGGTGTCCGCCGCCAATCTCTCCGACGCCCTGCACCGGGGCGGGGTGCTGGAGGGCTTGCGTCCCCTGGCCCCGGGAATGCGCCTGGTGGGGCCGGCCCTGACGGTGCGCACCTACCCCGGTGATTGGGCCAAGCCGGTGGAGGCCATCGACCTGGCCCAGCCCGGGGATGTGCTGGTCATCGACGCCGGGGGCGTGGGGCCGGCCATTTGGGGCGAGCTGGCCACCCATTCGGCCATCCAGCGGGGCCTGGCCGGGGTGGTCATCGACGGCGCCATCCGGGACTCCGGGGACATCGTCAAACTGGGCTTCGCCGCCTTCTCCCGCCTGGTGATGCCCAACGCCGGAGAACCCAAGGGCTTCGGGGAGATCGGCGTCCCCATCCGCATCGGCAACCGGAAAATAGAGCCCGGCGATTGGCTCCTGGGGGACGACGACGGGCTGACGGTCCTCTCCGCCCGCCTGGCGGTGGAATACGCCAACCGGGCCATGGACGTCCTGGAAAAAGAGAACCGCATCCGGGAGGAAATCAAGGAAGGCCGGACCCTGGCCCAGGTGACGGATTTGCTGCGCTGGGAGAAGAAGGTTTGATTAAAAGATATGTTTCAATATTGAATTAATGCTGGCGGTTGAAAGGGACTTTGGGAATCGGGAGGTTCACAAAGTTAAACGACATATGTACCCAATTCGCTTTAGATTTTGTCGAATTTATGCAATAATATATTATCGTTAGTCCGTAACACCCGAAGCCGTTAGGATTTTCATATGCTTGAGATGGCGCGACTCGGCGGGACGCCCCCAAAAAAAAATCATTCTTCAGACTCGTGCGGGTCACGATGTGGCGAACAGTCAATCATGTGAGCCTGATGGTAGGACCCGGAATCTTTATGACCGGTTCCGCAGTCCACACATTGATTGGAAAAACCGTAAACCTGCTTGCGGGGTTTATAATTGTTCTGGATTGGTGTGGGCGAGCCGACGAACAGCGATCTATGAGGAGAATGATCTTTTAAAAATTTTGGCGAACGACGGCTATCGCCGGATAGCGACCGAGGGACAGTTACAGCCCGGCGACATCGTTTTTTACCTTCGCAGAACTGAAGATAACTCGCGCGATACCCTGCATGTGGCAATAGTCCTGTATTTGGACCAGGTAGGTTCAATCACGGTGCCATGGTTACTCAGCAAGTGGAGTGACCAATACGGCGAGGATATCCATAAACTTAGGGATGTTCCAACGTATTATGGGGACTACCTGATCGAGTTGTGGACTGATAGACCAGGAAGGAAATGACCCTATGGATTTGACTGTACTTGACTCAGAAGACATCTCCCAAGTCGTTTTATCCATCGCAACCCCAAAAGCAGTTTGCTCCATTCTTCGCACCCACAGCCGCGTTGAAGCGGCCCGGCGGCATCTATTTGAGAATGCAGGAGAGGCGCGGCGTGATATTGAGGAGTTCGTGCGAGAGCGACTGGTCGACCTCAAACCCAAGACTTATTTCCCGCATGAGCCGGCGTTCTGCGCCCTGGCGGTGGCTCTCGAAGCACTGCCTATGCCTGCAGCCGAGGATTTCCTCTCTGAGCTTGCAGCACTCAGGATTGCTGAGATGCCCATAAGTTCTCGTGTGGCTGCGCTGTGCCTTAAACGCCGTCGTGAACTGCTCGCAACCAACACGCTGGCTGTATTCGAGGTTGCGTCACCGCTATTGTCCAGTGGACCCACGCAAATGGAGCCCACGAGGTTCCAACAGAATTCATCTTATGAGTTGATGAAGGCGGCCTAAGAATGGCACGTTTGGAGTTATTTGTCGTTTCTGAGGGCGTAAGCCTCGATCAGTTAACCAATCAGCTAAGCCTATTCAGCGTTCTTGAAGAAGTTAGGTCCCCTGATTTTCCTTTCGTGCTGCCGTCTGCTGCGGCCGTTAGCCTTTGGATGAAAGAAGCTGGTGACGACGACCGTGATTTTCAATGTATGCTGCGAGTAACCCTTACAGACGGTAGTCAACGCGAATTTACCAGCAATTTCAGATTTCGTGCTCGCAGGCATCGTGTAATTCTAAAGATTCAGGGCTTTCCACTAAACGAGCCGGGGATGCTCCGGTTTGAGGTGCTGCTGAACGGCGAATACGCGGCGAGTCATGAAGTCGATGTCTTAAGGATTAATTCCGCCGAGCTTCCCCCAACCGCTGAGGCTGGCTAACATATCGTTACAAGGATAATATTCCCCTGCTCCATATCGGTAGGTTTGTCAATCGAAGAATGCTTAAGATACTCGGCAAATATGGCTTCATACTCATTTTCGACAGTTGCAAGCCCAGATAGAGGTATAAGTCATTGAAATTATTAGGTGGCAGTGGTAGGAAGGGCAGAAATGTAGTGCCAACCC
>JAGVPN010000164.1 GCA_020052215.1 Syntrophobacterales bacterium | reverse complement strand
GGTAATTCTGGCTTTATGGTCGCAACCACCGTAGGGGCGGTTCGCGAACCGCCCCTACAATTCGGATTATTACTTGTTTGACGGCAACTTGGTATTACTGGTATGAGGCAGGTTTTTTAAGGGGCGGGGCGGGGAAAATAATGATCAGGAGTCCGTGGTCAGCAGTCAGCAAAAAAACCACCGGTAACTGGTTATTGACCTTATGCGGCCGCAACTGGCGGGGGAGGGTGCCTTCCGAAGCAAATAGGCCCCGAATGATCCCGGTGATCACTTGAGGGTTTGGAGGAATTTCACCAGGGCCGCCTGCTCCATGGGGGGGAGGTAGGCGTAGCTGGGCATTTTGGCCCGGGGGTGGCGTTGGCGGGGATCAGCGATGGCTACCCCCAATTCCCGGGGGGCTAGGCGTGCCCCAATCCCGTCCAACGGTGCGGCGAGCTTGCCCCCTTGTCCCTTAAGGGAGTGGCAGGCCAGGCAGCCCAAACGCCCGGCCAGTTCCGCCCCCTGGGGCTCCTGGGTCTGGGCCCTGCTTCCGGGGCAGGCCAGGAGAAAGGCCAGCGCCAACCCCAGAATCGCCGGAATTCTCAAGGCTGTTCGCCTTCAGTAATCAGCTTCTGGAACTTGGCCTTTTCAGGGTGATCGGGGTTCAATTCCAGGGCTTTTTTGAACAAAGCCGCGGCCTTGTCCTTCTGGCCGTCGGCATAGTAGTCGGTGCCCAGGTTGATCATGGCTACCCAATTCTTCGGGTCGATCTCCACGGCTTTTTGAAACGCCGCCATCTCTTTCTGACGGAATTCCGGCGCCCCCAGCTGGTTGTACTTGAACCGGTAGGCCATGCCCATCATGTTGTAGGCGGTTGCGGCCCGGGGTTCCAGTTTGATGGCCTTTTCGTAGCTGGCAATGGCCTCGTCATACCTCTGCTGTTGAAAATTGGCAAACCCTTCCTGAATATACTTCTCGGCGCTATCACCGCCACAACCCAAAATGGCCGCCAGGAGCATGGCGGTGAGGGTTAATCTGAACATCGTCCCTCCAGCTTTTCAAGATTAATCAGGCCAGTAGCGCAGTCCGGGCCAGGATTCTTCCCCGCCAGGGGCCAGGGTTGGCGAGGTTGGCAGGGGGTTGCGTCCCCCTGAGACTGCACCCCATCGGTTGGTTGCGATGGGCAGATCATGCTGCGAAAAAATATAATCACTTAAAGATAGTTAGCAAGCAAAATCACCTCAGGGATAAATTATCCACTTACTTGAGGGGAAGAGCCGGCCGGCGCCAGCGCCGCCATTCCCAACCGCAGGACCGGAACCATGAGCAGCAGGTTCCCTGGCTTCATCGTCAACCCTTTACAGTCAACCTGAGGTAAAATTACGCCGCATTACTGCCGGAGGTTGGCAGCCACCACCAGGCTGACGCGGTCAAAGCCCGGGCCGCGGTGGCCTGAACCCCTGGTCAAGAAGCTCCCGCCAATTTATCCCGCCGGTTGCGCCTCGAAAAGACGCCTCGCCATGCCTGGCTAGCGGTTCGGGCTGGGGTCTTTAGCGGCACGGAATATTTGACTGAGGCGACCTAAAAAACCTGAAGCGCCCTGCTTAGGGGTGGAACTCCCGCCGGGCTGCTGTAACCCGCCGGCGGGCCACTGACCCGACGACAAATTATCCATAATTTGGACAAACGGGGTAAAATCATATCCTTCTCTTTTCAAAAACTCCAGGCGTTCCGCGCCGTTATGGCAGGCATTCACCTTCTGGCGGAATTCGGCATCTTCCTGCATCCGCTGGACAAACTCCAATCCGGTTTCCATAACCGCCTCCTTACCGGTATTTTCGGCAGGTAGGTAAAAAGACATTAATCTTAACTGCTCGGCCACGTTATCCCGGCAAGCCTTCCCAATCCGGAAGCGCCTATGGTGCAAGCTGATCTCGCCGGTTGCATTTACTTATCCAGTCCTCCAGATCTATCAAGAAATTTTATAATTTATTGGTATACTTGGTTCAGGCGCCCGGACCGTGGCGCCAAGCCGGGGGCCGGGGGATACCAACCAAGGTAAGCGTTCAGCAGTCAGCTATCAGCTATCAGCAAAAACCAGGAGTTATCAAAGCGGGGCGGTAACGATTGATTTACTGGGATAATACAACCAATTGTTTTGGTTAATAAAGCTGATAGCTGACTGCTAACCAACCAAGGAGGCCAAGGATGGCCGCCTGGCGGTTGGATTTTGGCAGAGTCCGCCGAAGGCGCGGGTATTTGGAGCCGTTATGCAAGCTGAGCGCGCAAAAAGGGGGCACTCGATCCCCCTGAAACACTATGGGTGGATCGTGGTAGGGGTATGGACCCTGGTGGCCGCGGCGTCCCTGGGGTGGAACCTGCTTCAAGACCGAGACGAGGCTTTACGGGTGGCCCGTAATATTGCCTTGACCAATTATGAGCGGGATGTGCTTTACCGGCGCTGGGCCGCGGTCCACGGGGGCGTTTATGTCCCGGTGACCCCCGACACCCCTCCCACCCCCTACCTGGCCCATCAGGCGGACCGGGATATCATCACGCCCTCGGGCCGCCGGCTCACCTTGCTGAACCCGGCCTACATGACCCGCCAGGTCTATGAACTGGCCAAAGAATCAGGCCAACCCCAGGGTCACCTCACCAGTTTGAAGCCCCTCCGGCCCGAAAACACCCCCGATCCCTGGGAAAAGCAGGCGTTGCAGGCATTTGAGCACGGCAAAGCCGAAGTCAGTGAAGTGGTCTCCATTAACGGCCAGCCCTACATGCGCCTGATGCGTCCCTTCCGTATCGATGCCAACTGCCTCACCTGTCATGCGGAGCAGGGATACAAGGTGGGCGACATCCGGGGGGGCATCAGCGTGTCGGTCCCCCTGAGTCCCATAATGACCAAGAGCTTGCATACCTGGTCTCTCATCCTGGGACACCTGGTGCTCTGGATGTTGGGCGTGTTCGGGATCATCCTGGCGGGGCGGCAAATCGGCCTGAGCGCCGCCGAAGCCATGGCGGCCCAGGAAGCCGCCGCCGCCGCCGCCATGGCGGTCCAGACCGTTGACGGCATGCTGGACGGGGTGATCATCACCGACCTCAGGGGACGCATTACCCACACCAATAAGGCCCTGACGGAATATTTCGGCTGGGGCCGGGAAGTGGTGGGAGAACTGGCCACGAAACTGGTGGTGGACCGGGATGGCGCCAAGTTCCTGTCCGGCCTCACCGCCTGCCTGGAGCGGGGCTACGAACGGGACCTGGAGTGCGGCCTCTTGACCAAAGACCGGCAAGAAGTCCCGGTATTAATCAACGCCTCCCGCATAACCGATTCCCAAAGCCGGCCCCTGGGGGTCATTGGGGTGATCCGGGACATTACCGCCCTGCGCCGGGCCGAAATAGCCCTGGAGGCGGAACGGCGGCGCCTCTTTTCCCTCCTGGAGGAGCTCCCCGCCTACGTTTATCTGAAGGCCCCGGATTATTCCATCCAGTTCGCCAACCGGTTTTTCCGGGAAAGAATCGGGGACCCCGGCGGCCGGCCGTGCTATCAGGTGTTGCACGACTTCGACGCCCCCTGTAAAGATTGCCAGGCCATGCAGGTCCTGGCCACTCACGAACCCCAGGAACGGGAGTGGGTCCACCGGGGGGGCCGGACCTACCGCGCCTACGTCTATCCCTTTGCCGACAGCGACGGCTCCCCCCTGGTCCTGGAGTTGGGCATAGACATTACTGACCGGAAACAGGCCGAGGAAGAAATCCGCCAACTCAATGAAGAGCTGGAACAGCGGGTGGAAAGGCGCACGGCCCAGTTGGAGGCGGCCAACCAGGAGATGGAAAGTTTTTCCTATTCCGTCTCCCATGACCTGCGGGCGCCCCTCCGGGCCATTGACGGCTTCTCCCGGATTCTTTTGAAAGATCATGCCCACCGCCTGGATGCCGAAGGGCAACGGTTGTTGGAGATCATCCGGGCCAACACCCGGAATATGGGCCAGCTGATTGACGACCTCCTGGCCTTTTCGCGCTTAGGCCGGCGGGAGGTGAAGCTGGTTGAGGTTGACATGGGAAAGCTGGTCCGGAACGTGGTGGGGGAATTGCAAGATACCCTGGGGGACCGGACGGTGCAGTGGGACCTCAAGCCTCTCTTGGCGACCCAGGCCGACCGGGCCTTGATACACCAAGTCTGGGTCAATCTCCTGGACAACGCCCTCAAATTCACCCGTCTCCAGGAAACCGCCATCATCGAGGTGGGCTGCCGGAGTGAAGCCCACGAAGAGGTTTATTACGTCAAGGACAACGGGGTGGGCTTCGATATGCAGTATGCCCCTAAGTTATACGGGGTGTTTCAACGGCTGCACCGCTATGAGGAATTTGAAGGCACCGGCGTGGGGCTGGCCCTGGTGCAGCGCATCGTTCAGCGTCACGGCGGCCGCGTCTGGGCCGACGGCCAGGTTAACGGCGGGGCCTGTTTTTATTTCTCCCTGCCCCGCCGCCAGGCCGGCCAGGCGGCATCTGATAGCTGAACGCTAACGTAATAAAGTTTCGGTTAAGGCAAGTTCCCCTTGCCAGCAAGAGATTCAGATCCCATTATATATTCTCGGTAGGGTGCGTTCTACGCACCCTGAGAGTTTCCGTAGGATGCGTCTTACGCACCAGATAATTTACGAGAATTCCAGGAATCGGCGGGCCGTGCCCGCCCTACCGGGCTGATTTATTTAAAGATTTTCGGCTCACTGCCACGCGAGGTAGGAAGATATGGATCAAGAATCGGATGCCTTGGATTATCGTCGGCGATATCGCGGTTTAATCGGGGTCAGGAGCAAAATGCCTATCCGGGATGTCTCCGTGCTGAGCCGCATCTATACCCCGGGGGTGGGGGCGGTCTGCCAGGAAATCGCCCGGAACCCCGCCTTGTCCTACCGCTATACCTGCCGGGGAAATTCCATTGCCTTGATCTCGGACGGCAGCCAGGTTTATGAGTTCGGCAATATCGGGGCCGCCGCGGTGTTGCCCAAGTTGGAGGCCAAATCAGTTATCTATAAGACTTTTGCCAACGTCGATGCGGTCCCCATTGCCCTGAAGACCCAGGACCCCTATGAGATCATCGAGATCGTCCGGGTCCTGGCCCCGTCCTTCGGGGGCTTCTGCCTGGAAAGCATCGCCGCGCCTAAATGTTTTACCATTGAAAATCGGATCAGGCATGCCGTCAGGGTGTCGGTGCTCCACCACGAAAACCATGCGTCGGGAATTATCGTGCTGGCTGCCCTCTTTAACGCCCTTAAGGTGGTGGGCAAGAGTTTTGAGGATGTGCGCGTGGTGATTAACGGCGCCGGCGCCGCCGGTACCGGCGTGGCCAAAGGGCTGGTGGTGGCCGGGAATAATAATATCGTCATTTGCGACCGGCACGGGGCTCTCCGGGTTTACCGCACCGTGGGGATGGACTGGGCCAAATCGGAGATTGCGCGTCTGGTGGGTCCCCAGGACGTCAAAGGCAGCCTGGCCGAGGTCATCAAGGGGGCGGATGTGTTCATCGGACTGTCCGCCGGCGGGTTGGTCAACCGGGAAATGGTGGCCAGCATGGCCAAAGACCCCATCGTCTTTGCCCTGGCTTTGCCGGAACCGGAGATCAGCGAAGCGGAAGCTTTGGCCGGGGGCGCGGCGGTGGTGGCCACGGGCCAGGCGGACAGCGACAACCAGATACGCTCATCCCTGGTGACCCCCGGATTTTTCCGGGGCTGCCTGGACGTGGGGGCCCACCGGGTCAACATCGAGATGTACCTGGCCGCGGCCCGGGCCCTGGCGGACATGATTCCGGCAGACCGACTGTCAGACCGGAACATCATTCCCCGGCAAATGGACTGGCACATTTCCCCGGTAATTGCCGAGGCGGTGGCCCGGGCGGCCCAGGAAACCGGGGTGGCCCAGATGACTCCCGAGGTCATCACTCCGGAAAGGATTCACGAGCGCACCGAAAGCTATATTTATGAAGGGGAACTGGCCTGGCTGCCCTCGGAAGGCCAGGACTACGGGTCGTTGAGTATCAATGAAGAGGCCCTGGAGCTGCACAGCCGCTACCAGGGGTGCATCCAGGTTTACGCCAAGGTGCCCATTAAGGATGAGGTTATTTATCGGCGGCTGTATGCCCCGGAAGCAGTGGCCGAGGTCTGTGCCAAGATCATCCAGGACCCCATGGGGGCCTACGACTATACCTGCAAGAATAACCTGGTGGCCATCGTCACGGATGGCAGCGCGGTCCTGGGACTGGGGAATATCGGCCCCCGGGCGGCGCTGCCGGTGATGGAAGGCAAGGCCATCTTGTTTAAAACCTTCGGCGGGGTGGAGGCCTTTCCCATCTGCATCAGCACCCAGGAACCCGACCGCATTGTGGAGGTGGTGGAGAACATCTCGCCGGTTTTTGCCGGCATTAACCTGGAGGACATCTCCTCGCCCCGGTGCTTCGAGATCGAGCGAAGATTGTGCGAACGGCTGGATATCCCGGTCTTCCACGACGACCAGCACGGCACCGCGGTGGTGGGCCTGGCCGCCCTGCTCAATGCCTTGAAGATCACCGACCGGCAGATGGACTCGGTCAAGATCGTCTTCAACGGGGCCGGGGCCTCGGCTATTTCCGTGACCAAGCTGTTGATCCAGGGCGGCGCCAAAAACATTACGGTGTGCGACACCACCGGCATCGTCTACCAGGGCCGCGGTCGGGGTATGAACCCCATCAAAGAAGAGCTGGCGGCCATCACCAACCCGGACCGGCAGCAGGGCGACCTGGCCGATGCCTTGCGGGGCGCCGAGGTCTTCTTCGGACTTTCCGGGCCCAACGTGCTCACCCAGGAAATGGTGAGATCCATGGCCGCCAACCCCATCGTCTTCGCCCTGGCCAACCCGGACCCGGAAATCCACCCCGAGGCCGCCCGGGCGGCGGGGGCCCTGGTGGTGGCTACGGGCCGGTCGGATTTCCCCAACCAGGTGAACAACTGCCTGGCGTTCCCCGGCATCTTCCGGGGGGCACTGGACATCCGGGCCCGGGGCATCAACGATGCCATGAACATTGCCGCGGCCCACGCCATCGCTAACCTGGTGGGCGACAAACTGAGCCCGAACTATATCCTGCCGGAAGCCATGGATTTCCGGGTGCCCCCGGCGGTGGCCGAGGCCGTGGCCCGGGCCGCCATGGCCACCGGCGCCGCCAGAATCCACCTGGAACCGGAACGGGTAGCCCGCCATACCAGGGAATTCATCTACGACGAACGCCTGTCGATTTTGTAATCATTTAGAGCTTATCCGTAAATAAATACAATTTTTCGCCAGCAGATAATGGCTGCTGCCAAATGATGCAAGGCGACATAACTGGAATCGGTTTTCTCAAAGCGAACCAAGAGCTTACGAAACCTGT
>JAGVPN010000081.1 GCA_020052215.1 Syntrophobacterales bacterium | reverse complement strand
TTTGATGGCCAGGGCGATGATATCCTTGGCCTTGCGGTCGCCGTGCTCCCGGGCCTCGGCTTCGATGCGCTTCACCAGGCGGGCGGCGTCGGCCCGGATTTCCCGCTCCATGGTCTGGAGGAGATGTTCTTTGGCCTCGGTGGCGCTCATCCCGGCCAGTTGCTCCAGGCGGGCGTTCTGTTCCGCCACCAGGTGCTGGTAGCGCTCGGTCTGGAGCTTCAGTTCCTCTTCCTGCCTGGCCGCCAGCTTATGCTGCTTAATCAGTTCGGTCTCCCGTTCGTCCAGGAGAGTCCCCTTTTTCTCCAGGTTTTCCTCCTTCTGGAGGATGCGCCGCTCCAACTGGTTGAGTTCGTGGCGCCGCTCGTGGGTCTCCTTTTCAAAGTCCATCTTCATCTGCAAGAGCTGGTCTTTGGCCTGAAGTTTGGCCTCTTTCCTGAGGGTTTCGGCTTCTTTGCGGGCTTCATCCAGGATCTTCTTGCCCAGCGCCTCCAGGGACTGCTGGTGGCTGTCCATCACGTACTTGCGATAGAAAAAACCACCCAAAAAGCCCAGGCCCAGCAGAATAATTTCAACGATAAAATGCAATATAGTCATGTAAATTCCCTTATACGAGATTACTGCCCTGCAAACGATACAAGTCCCGGCCATGGTCGGGACGGATCAAATTTCGACCTAATAAACCCGGCAGGGATCAAGACGGCGGGCGGTGGCAGGGTGGGCCACAGTGGATGCTGCTAGGGCGGAAGAGGATTAAGGGCGAGGCCAGTGATTTTTCACCAGCCGCATAAATCTTAATTTACACTACACAGCACTAAATCTTAAACAGCGCTCAGGTATGCTTTGACGCTGCCCCCTCATATCTGATTGATATCCCAATAAATATTCTGGGATCTTGGATCTGTTTGCCTTTTCCCGCCAGGGTCATTATTTCTGACCGGACCGTCGTTTTTCCGCCGCCCGGAATACTTTCCTGTCGTCCTCGTCCTATCCCTCACCCCAGGTCTTTTCTGCCGGGACTGCAACACTCCTTTGAGCCGGAAGGTTCTCGGGTGGCGTCACGGACCGGGGAGAAAAGATGAGTCGCTTGCCTCCAGTATTTGGATTAATTGTCTGGACCGCGTCTCGATTTCTGTTTGGAGCTGTTGATAGCCCTCCTTATTCTCCAGGCATTCATATGCCAGGTTCAGTGCCGCCAGAATTGCCAGGTCACTCAAGGGCCTGGTGGGAAGGGCCTGCTGCAATTCGCGGAGTTGGGCATCCACCTCCCGCGCCACGGCCTGCAGGCTCTCCGAAGACACGCTCCCCTTCAAGGTGAAGAGGCGGCCCAATATTTCCACGGTCACCGGCGTGGGCTCCTGGATCGGATCTATGCCGATTCTCCCATATCGATAATTTTTAAGCGGTTGAGGATCTTGTCGATCCGCTCCCTCACCATCTCCCGTTCCCGGGAGACCCGGGCCAGCGCCGCCTCGGCTTCCTTGAGGGCCTGCGCCTGTTCGCCCAGGGTCTTTTGCAGCGCCGCGTTGGCCTCTTGCAAGGTGCTTACTTTGCTCAAGACCAGTTCCAGTTTCTGTTCCAGGGTGTTAAACAGATCAGTTACCACGCGTACCCCCATCAAATATTGATTGTGCTCTTGCGAGGCGTAATTGTCAAGCATTTTTACCCCGTTGGCGGGACCAGGGTCCCCACGAATGCCGGCTACGGCAATCCATTAGCCGAGACGCAGATTTTTAAACCTTAAATTTGAGCCTATTGGGGTAACCAACCGGGAGATGCGCCTGGCCGCCTGAATATTTTACCCTTGTCAACCTCTTGGGAAAAAGGGATATTCCAAAAAAAAATCCTCGTTCATTATCGAGAGGGAAAATTTGGTTCGCCTGGGTCTCATAAAAAGAAAAAACTTGTGGCTGCCGACCTGGCGCGGTTGGCTAATAGGGTTTCTCATGGCCGCCGCGGCCCTCATAACCGGTATGCCGATGATCCATGCCTTCCTGGCCGTAAACCAGCCAATCAGCAGCGAGGTCATGGTAGTAGAAGGCTGGCTCCCCGATTTTGCCTTAGAAAAAGCCGTGCAAATCTTTAAAAGCCAAAATTATCATCTCATGGTGGTCACCGGGGGGCCCATCGTCGCAAGTCAGATATTGGTCAAATATCAGAATTATGCCGAACTGGCCGCCGCCATATTAGAGCAGTTGGGATTAGATAAAAGCATGATGGTCGTGATCCCGGCCCCCGCCGTTATCAAGGACAGAACCTATGCCTCAGCGGTTGCCATGAAAAATTGGCTCACGGCATCACAACCATCTTTTAAAACCATAAATCTGGTCACTCTTGGCGCCCATGCCCGCAGGAGCAGGCTGTTATTTGAACAGGCCCTGGGGCCCGGCATCACGGTTGGTATCATTGCTTTGGAGGACCCCGGTTATGATCACCGCCAATGGTGGAAATCCAGCCCGGGGGTGCGCATGACGCTTGGTGAGCTGATTGCGTATGGCTATGCCAGGTTATTTTTTAATCCGTGACCAGGCGCGCCATGGAGGCCTGGAGGGTTCTGGCCAAATTCGTATACCGCCGCACCGGCCGGTCATTCCTGATGGCCATACCCAGGGCCCGTTTGCTGCCCAAGATCACCACCAGGCGGCGCCCCCGGGTGAGGGCGGTATACAAGAGGTTCCGCTGCAGCATCATATAGTGGTGGGTGGTGAGCACCAGCAACACCGCGGGAAACTCACTGCCCTGGGCCTTGTGCACCGTCACCGCGTAAGCCAGGGTGAGTTCCTCCCTTTCCCCGGGGTCATAGGTGATCACCCGGCCGTCAAAATCCACCTGGAGCTGGCCGGTGGCGCTTAAAAACCCGCAAACCTGGCCGATGTCGCCGTTAAATACTTCTTTGTAGTAATTATTCCGGAGTTGCATAACCTTGTCGTGGCGGCGGTACACCCGGCCCCCCCAGGACCAGCGGTCGCTCTCGGGGTTGAGGCGCTGCTGCAGCTCAACGTTGAGGGTCTGGACGCCCACCGGGCCCCGGTGCATGGGCGTGATCACCTGGAGGTCGCGTAAAGGGTCCAACCCGTAGCGCCGGGGCAGTTCCTCGGCCACCAGGTTAAGGAGCCTGGCCTTGATGGCCTCGGGGTCATCCAATTCCAGAAAAACGAAGTCGCGCTTGCCGAACTCCTGCGGCAGGAAAGGGTAGTCCCCCTGGTTGATGCGGTGGGCGTTCACCACGATGAGGCTCTCTTTGGCCTGACGGTAGATCTGGGTGAGGCGGGCCACCTTGACGACCCCGGAATCGATCAGGTCTTTGAGGATGTTCCCCGGACCCACCGCCGGGAGCTGATGGGCGTCCCCCACCAGGATGAGGCGGGCGACGTCAGGCACGGCCCGGAGCAGGTGGTACATCAGGAACGTGTCCACCATGGAGGTCTCATCCACCACCACCACTTCCGCCTTCAAAGGGTCCGCCGGACCGCGGCGGAAGCCGCCGGTCTGGGGGGAAAATTCCAGGGCCCGGTGGATGGTGGTGGCGGCCATGCCGGTGGTCTCGCTCAGGCGCTTGGCGGCCCGGCC
>JAGVPN010000152.1 GCA_020052215.1 Syntrophobacterales bacterium | reverse complement strand
GTCATTCTGAGCGCAGCGAAGAATCTCGTATTTTCGGAAGGTTGAGATCCTTCACTTCGTTCAGGATGACAAAAAAACCAGTTTTGCAAGAGGCTCATAAGTTAACAAATTGGTTTGTTGCAGCGTTAGGAGTATTCCCATCAGGAACTTTTCATAGTTTATGGGTGGGCCAAAGGCCCATGAGGAACTGCCAGAAATAGGAGTGGCCGGTGATAGCTGACTTTTTCAGATCCCAGATGGATTATATCTTTTTCTTCTATGGGCTGGCCTTCATCCTCCTGGCGCCCATCTGCCAGATATTGAAGCGGAGACCCCAGCCGCAGTCGGCCTGGGTTTGGCTGGGCGCGTTTGGCGCCGCCCATGGAGTCAACGCGTTGTTGGGTCTGCTGACCCTGAGCCTGGGGAGTGACACCGCCTTTGACCTGGCAAGGCTGGTCCTGGCCGCCGGCTCTTTCGTCTTCCTGGTGGAATTTGGGCGGGCCGGCACCTTTACCCTTCGGGGCCGCGGCCCCGGCCGCTGGATCCTGGCCGCGCTCCTGGGCGTTTCCCTAGGGGGATTTTTTGCCGGCCTTTCCGGATTTGCTGCGGTTAGCCGCTATGTGTTGGGATTTGGGGGCGGTCTTTGGGCTGCTGGGACGCTCTATTTAGCCTCCAAAGTCACCGGGGCTGGGAGAAGGGCCTTCCAAGGTGCGGCCCTGGGAATGCTTGGTTATGCCCTGACCAACCTGGTGGTTGCGCCAGCGCCCTTTTTCCCCGCCGCCCAACTCAACTCGGAATCCTTCCTGGCGCTGACCGGCCTGCCCATCCAGTTGGTGACGGGCCTGCTGGCCCTCTGGTTGAGTGCTTGCCTTGTTCTCCTGGCCCAGGCCTCCCTGCCCCACGAAACCGAGCGCCGCATTCGGGTGTGGGGTAAAATCCTGATGTTCGGAGGCGTAGTCACAGTGACCACCTTACTTGTGGCTGGCTGGTTCACCACCCAGTATTTCGGCGATGCTGCCTTTAAAGAGATAAGAACTACTCAAGAGAGCCATACCAAAATCTTGTACCGGTTTATGAGCGATAAAATGGAAGAAGCCGAACATTTGGCCTACACCATGGCCGGATCACCCTGGCTTCTTCCCGCCTTGGAGCATCGGGACACCCAGACCATCGAGCAAGCCAACTCGATTCTGGACCGCTTTAGCCTGACTTTGCCTGGATCGGTCTGCTACCTGATGGACCTCCACGCCCTGACCATCGCCTCCTCCAACCGCCAGCGAGCGGACAGTTTTGTGGGCAAGGCCTTTAATTTCCGACCCTATTTCCAGGATGCGGTGAATGGAGGGGTGGGACGGTATTGGGCCCTGGGGACGACCTCCAAGGAACTGGGCTTTTACGCCAGCTACCCGGTGCGGGACCGCGCCGGACAGATCGTTGGGGTCGCAGTCTTCAAGCGTCCCATCGGTGAGATGGAGGGGTTCTTTCCGGCGAATACCCGGGGTTTTGTGATTGACTCCCATGGGGTTGTAATCATGGCTAATCGGCCGGAAATGGTCCTGCAAAGCCTGTGGCCCCTGTCCCGGGAGACCAAGGAGAAACTGCAGGCCTCCCGCCAGTTCGGGCCAGGCCCGTTTACGCCCATCTTAGCTCGGGAACCGGCGGACCGCGCGGAGCTTTTGTTCCAGGGGACGCGCCAACTGGCCATGCGCCAGCCCTTTCCCTGGGAGGACTGGTCCATAGTAATCCTGAGCTCCTTTAGACCCATTGTCCTGGGCCGGCTCATGGGCATTGCCGTCACCCTGTTATCATGTTTCGTGGTGATTGGCCTTATCACCATCATCGGCCTGACCATAGATACTACGGCCCGCATCCAGAATTCAGAAAGCAGATACAGATTGGTGTTCGAAAATACTCCCGTGGGGATTTTGCAGTTTGATAAGACGGGAACTATTACTGATTGTAATGAGAAGTTTGCGGAGATCATTGGGGCCCCCAAAGAAAAGGTCATCCGGTTCAATATGCCCCGGCAATTGAAAAATGAGAAACTACGGGAGGCGGTGCTGGCATCCATGAAGGGCCAGGTAGGCTTCTACGAAGGCGACTACTGGTCAGTGGTTGGCGGCAAGACGACCTCGGTGCGGGCTATTTTTCAGGGAATACTTTCACCGGACGACGAGTTTCTTGGCGGGGTGGGCATCTTCGAAGACATCACCGAGCGCAAGCGGGCGGAAGAGGCACTGCAGAAAAGCAATGCACAACTGCAAACTATGGTGGCTGAAGCCAACCGGCGCAACCAGGAGATCAGCCTGATCAATCAACTGTCGGAATTAATGCAAGCCTGCCTCTCGATAAATGAGACGTATTCCATCATTACTCGATTTGCCCCGGAATTATTTCCAGCCCTATCCGGGGGCTTCTTTATGCTGAACCAGGACAATAATCTGCTGGAGGCCATCAGTATGTGGGGTGGTCCCTTGGGCAGTGCAAGTGTGTTCGCCCCGGATGATTGCCTTGGCATTCAGCGTGGCCGGGCCTATCTGGTGGAAGGTGTCGGCCAGGGGATGCAATGCCGTCACCTCCATGAAGCCGCGAGTCCCAACTACCTCTGCCTGCCTTTAATAGCTCAAGGTGAAACCCTGGGAATGCTGCACTTCCAAGGTCTTAGGGAATTGATTCCTGGCGAAATCGATTGGCTGCAGAGTCGAGCGAAGACGGTAGCCGACCACGTCGCCTTGGCCCTGACCAACATCAAGCTCCGGGAAACCCTGCAACACCAGGCAATCCATGATCCCCTTACCGGCTTATTTAACCGGCGGTACCTCGATGAAACCATGGTCCGGGAGATTCACCGCGTCCAGCGCAAAGGCGCCCCTTTGGGGGTCATAATGCTTGACCTGGACTACTTCAAACCCTTCAACGACACCTTTGGCCACGAAGCCGGGGATACCCTGTTGCGCGCTCTGGGGGAATTCTTGCTAACCCAAGTGCGCCAGGAAGATGTGGCCTGCCGTTACGGCGGGGAAGAGTTTGTCCTCATCATGCCGGAGGCCTCCCTGGATGTGGTCAAAGCCCGGGCGGAGGAAATCCGAGAGAAGGTGCCGCAGCTCCAGGTGCTTCATCGGGGGCAGTTGCTGGAGAGCATCACCGTGTCTTTGGGAGTGGCCATGTTTCCAGATCATGGGGCCACGGGGGAGGACGTACTCCGGGCGGCTGATGATGCTATGTACCAGGCCAAAAGAGAAGGCCGTAACCGGGGGGTGGTGGCAGAGAGTGGCGTTTAATCCAGAGTATCTGGTAATAATAACAAACTTGCCATTATCCTGAACGCATAAATAATTCCAACTAGTTGTCGATCTGATCCGCATATCGTGTACGGGTATTTGTGGGGAGGATGATTTCAACTTTTTGGGATAAAGGGACGCCAGAACCTTGGCATCCTGATTCTATCTGTTGATGAGGCCGGAGACCCTTCAAACCCGCATGGTTGACACACTGACTTTGCACCGAGTGGCAGGATTTACCCCCCTGCCACTCGCAACCTACTCACCAACCTACTCACAATTATATGCGGTTCAAGAAATTTTCGCCAAGTATAAATTCTTGGCCCTTTACCCCACGGAGGGCTGAAAAAGTTGTCCAGATGTCCCCCGGGGTGAAGAGAGAAGCGCCTGAAAACGGCCTTTCTTTTTCCTAATGATTCATGGCATAATGTGTTTAGGAATCACTCATCAGGCTGTGAAAATTGATTCCTCCCCTGGAAAGGCAAAGTCAAAGGATTGGAAAAGGGACCATGGCCGATATCCAGGAAGAGGCGCGATAAGGACACCAGGGACAAGACGAAAACTTGTATAAGGCAGGGGAGCAATGAGGACAGCGCGCCGTAAGGTTGTTTTGCCGGCCCTGGGGTTGGAGGAAATCAAAGAGCTGGTGCGAGCTCATGCCCGGACCTTGATGGACAAGTATGGCATCAGAGTGGTGGGCGTCTTCGGCTCCTATACCCGGGGTACGCAAAAGAGAAAAAGCGATATCGACCTGCTGGCGGAGGTTGAGAGGCCCATCAGCCTCTTGGAGTTGGTAGGAGCGGAAATTTATCTCAGTGAAATCTTGCAGAAAAAAGTAGACCTGGTGGCAAAGGACGATCTGCGGGAGGAATTGAAAGGGCAGATTCTCAGCGAGACGATATATCTATGAAACGCAACCTCATTCCCTACTTAAAGGACATCCTGGACAACCTGGAATTGGCGGCAGGGTTTACCGCGGGCATGTCTTATGATGAATTTTGCATAGATGCAAAGACGGTGTACGCCGTGATTCGTTGTCTTGAGGTGATGGGAGAAGCCGCTAAAAATATTCCGACGGCTACCCGTCGCAAGTATCCGGACATACCCTGGAAAGAGATGGCGGGTATGCGGGATAAGCTCATCCATGGGTATTCCGGGGTGGATTCACATAAAGTCTGGCTGGTGGTCCAGGACTATTTGCCGCACCTCAAAATGTTCATCATCGGAATGCTCCAGGATTTTAAGGGGTAACATATTGAGCCAGCTTCGTTTGAAAAAGATGATGTAAGTGGTTTAAAGCTGCGTCCGAAACCGCAGACCAAAAGGTCCGTGCGTTCGAATCCTACTCCCTCCGCCATATTTTTTCCTGGTATTTCAGGCAGTTATATCTAATGAAAAGGGAAGCCAGAACCTTGGCATCCTGATTCTATCTGTTGATGAGGCCGGCAGAAGAAGCCCTGGGACGATCTTGGGACAGGGTTGGCGTGCGGACACCTATGGACAGTTTACGGAGACGATGATTAGCGGATTTAAAGAGAAAATATCAATAAAATCAATAAGATTTTGGCGGAAGTGCATGGGAATCGAACCCACCTACCGCCTTCAGCAGACGGCACACCGGATTTGAAGTCCGGGGGCCCCACCAGTGAACCTCGCACTTCC
>JAGVPN010000508.1 GCA_020052215.1 Syntrophobacterales bacterium | reverse complement strand
GGTGATGGCGGTGTTCCCGGTCAAACCGGGGAGTTTAGCCAATGGCGAGATTTCTCCGGAGGTCCTGGAAGAGGACACCCGCCTGTGGCTGGGGAAAGTCCGGGAGCGCTGCCAGCAGGCAGGGGTCCCCATGGAAATCTTCATATCCTCCGGGCCGTTCTACGAGGAGGTCCTGCGCTTCGCCAATTCCCAGAGTTCGGTGCAGTTCATCATCATGGGGTTGGCCGGGGATTTTCCCCAAGAGAGGACGGAATGTTCACCCCTGTTAGCGAGCCTGCACCGGCAATTCGAAGGGGAGGTCCTCCTGGTGAGGGTCCAGGGTAAGGTGGAACGTCTCGCCGATATCTGTCGGCAAAATTTTACCAGGGAGAATTGAGTATGTCTTTGAGTCTCTATTTACCTTTGGCGGGCAACAGCATCAACATCTTGCTGCTCTTTGGCCTGGGAGGATTAGTGGGTTTCCTCTCCGGGGTGTTCGGGGTGGGGGGCGGCTTCCTCCTGACCCCGCTGCTCATCATGGTGGGCATCCCGTCCACGGTGGCGGCGGCCTCGGACTCCAACCAGATCGTGGCGGCCTCCACCTCGGGCACCTACGCCCATTACCGCCTGGGCAACGTGGACTTCAAGATGGGGATCATTCTCATCGTCGGCGGCGTCCTGGGGGGCACCCTGGGGGTATATCTCATCAAGGCGCTGCGGGCCATGGGGGACGCCGATTTCGTCATCAAGATCACCTACGTGGTGATGCTGGGGGTCATCGGCGGCTACATGTTCGTGGAAAGCCTCCAGAGCATCCGCCAGAAACCGGTGGAAAGTAAAAGGACGGTGACCGAGCCCGCCAAGGTCTCCCTCTATACCCGCCTGGTTCAATCTCTGCCTTACCAGATGAAATTCGAAAAGTCGGGAGTGACCCTTTCCCCCCTGATGCCCCTGATCCTGGGGGTCTTCGTGGGCATTCTGGCGGCCATCATGGGGGTGGGGGGCGGCTTTATCATGGTGCCGGTGATGGTGTACATGCTCAGGATGCCCATGCACGTGGTGGTGGGCACCAGCCTCTTCCAGATCCTCTTCACCTGCATCAATGTCACTATCATGCAATCCATCACCAATTTTACCGTTGACCTGGTGCTGGCCCTCATCCTGCTCCTGGGTTCCACCATTGGGGCCCAGTTTGGGGTGCGCTTGAGCAAAAGGCTGAAGGGCGACCAACTCAAGATTTTGCTGGCTTCCATCGTCTTGCTGGTGATGGTGCAGATGCTGGTGAGCCTGGTGTTGCCGCCGCACCTGATGTTGGCGCACAAAGGGGGGCATTGAGATGAAGGTTGTCGTATGCGCCCGGCCCCGGCTTATCCTGCTTTTGATGCTGAGCCTGTTGCTGGCGGCGCCGGCCTGGGCCGGGGATGGTCCCCCGGAAATCCAGGTGTGGCCGGATGTGGTGGAGATCGGCGCCTTTTTTAATGGGCATGAAGTGAAGGTGATCGGGAAAATTCCCCAGGGAGCCCAGGCGGTGATCGAGATTACCGGGCAGGTTGCGACTGAACACCTCATGCGGAAAGGACGGCGCGGCGGCCTGTGGATGAACGTGGGAGAATTGGAGGTGCAAGGAGCTCCGTCCATCTACCTGGCCGCCAGCACCACCCCCCCCTTGCTGAAGGACCCGCCGGCAGGGGCGGTCTGGGGTTACCCGGCCCTGAAGCAGCAGATTCGGTTCGCCGGCCGGGTGGAGCAGGGGGAGCGGGAATATTTCCTGGACCAGTTTTTCCAACTCAAGGAAAGCGATGAAGTCTATGCTATTTTACCCGGAGACCTAAAAGTAAAGGGCGGTTCAGGCGATTCCCAGACGGTGACGGGGGCTTTCCCCCTGCCTACCGCAGTTAAACCCGGCACTTACCGGGTTTGCCTCACGGTGGTTCAGGGAGGCCAGGTAATCGCCAAGCAGAACAGCGACCTGAAGGTGGTCATGGTGGGGTTTCCGGCCATGCTGGCATCTTTGGCTTATGGGCACGGCGCCACTTATGGTATTTTGGCGGTAATCATCGCCATTGTTACCGGGTTTGCCATGGGCTACCTCTTCAAAGGGGGAGGCGGACATTGAATAAGGGGAAGTAGGGAAGAAGAGGAAAAGGCCAAGAGGGAGCTTTTTAACCAAAAACCGGAAACCGGGAACGGCATTAAATGTTGAAATATCTCCATAACCTCTGGAAGCGGATAATGAGGCCCAAGCCGGGCTTGGTGGCCTTTCCGGAGATCTTTGAGCATTTCCAGGATCTGCTGCAAAATCACCAGCGGGTAATGGAACTTATTGCCGATTTGGGAGAGAAATCCGGCGGCGAATATATTTTCGACCGCAAGTACCTGGCGGATACCGTCGAAGAGATGCACACCCTGTTGCTTCACATGGTGCAAGGACTGAATCTCATTACCTCAAGCCGCTATCTTGATCTCCATCCCGCTCTGGACCGCATTTTCGTTCCCCTGGAGTCGGAGCTTAGGGGGCGGCTCAGCCTGGCTGGCGAGATGCCGCTAAGCGTCTCCCTGGCTGAGGCTCCTCTGGACCGCCCGGAACTCACCGGCGGCAAAGCCAACAACCTGGCGGTAATTATTCAGAACCTGCAGCTGCCGGTACCTCCCGGCTTCGTCATCACCACCCAGGCCTACCGCCTTTTCCTGGAGTACAATCAGTTGGAGGAGCGCATTCACGCTGGGCTGGAGTCCTGGTCGGCGGGAGAAAAAGACGAATACCAGATCTCCCGCCAGATCCAATACAGCATCCTGGCCGGGGTGGTGCCCCAGGAAGCGGCCACGGAGATTAAGCGCCAGGCGGAAAAGGGTGGAGCCCATTGGGCCATCCGGAGCAGCGCTTATGGGGAGGACGGTGAACTGAGCTTTGCCGGGTTGCACGAAAGTTTCCTCAATGTGCCTACCCGGGGGGTCATCCAGGCATATAAGAAGGTGCTGGCCAGCCTCTATTCTCCCGAAGCCCTCATCTACCGGCAAAAGATGGGGATGCTGGGGGAAGAGGCGGCCATGGCGGTTCTGGCCCAGGAAACCGTCCCCAGCCGGGTCAGCGGGCTGATACATACTCTGGACATCAGCGGGGAAGAATGCGACTGCCTGGTGGTTTATGCCTCCTGGGGACTGGGTCGTACGGTGGCGGAAGGGCGGGGCCAGGTGGACCGCTTCGTGGTGGAAAGGGACTATCCCCACCGCCTTCGCCGCCAGGAAATCGCCGCCAAGCAGACCCTGGTGAGGCCGCAGACCGGCGGAGGCGAAGAAGTGGGAGAGGTGCCCCCGGAAGAGCGTGAAGCGGCCACGCTGTCGGAAGGCCAGGTTTGCCAACTGGCGCGCTGGGCCTTGACCCTGGAGCGCTACTTCAAGCGGCCCCAGGAAATCGAGTGGGCCATCAATCAAGACGGCCAATGCCTCATCCTCCAGTCCCGGGGGCTGCTGTTCCCCAAGGCCGCCGCGCCGCCGACGCAGGATATTTGTGAGAGTTGCGGCCTGTATCCCGTTCTCCTCCGGGACACCGGGGTGGTGGCCCATGCCGGGGTGGGGGCCGGGGTGGTGGCCCAGATCGCCTCGGACACGGATATGAGCAGCTTCCCTGAAGGTGCGGTGTTGGTTACCAAGTACACCGCCCCCTGGCTGGCCCGCATTGTGCCCCGGGCTGCGGCCATCATTGCCGAGAGGGGTTCCGCGGCGGGGCACCTGGCCACCATTGCCCGGGAGTTCCGGGTCCCCACCCTGGTGGGGGTGGAAGGCGCCACGGAGTTTTTGAAAGAAGGCATGCAGATTACGGTGGATACCAAGGGTCGTATCGTCTATGACGGACGGGTGAGCGAGTTGCTGCAGTATGAGTTGGTGCAATCTCTGGCCTTTGAAGACGCTCCCGAGTTCCGGCTGCTGCGTCGGCTCCTGAGCCGCATCGCACCCTTGCACCTCATTGACCCCACGGCCCCGGATTTTACCCCCCAGGGCTGCCGGTCCGTGCACGACGTCATCAGGTTCATCCATGAGAAGGCCGTGGAAGAGCTCATGGACCTGCCCCGGCTGGTGAAGCGCTTCAAAGGAGTCCATATCTTTACCCTGGTCTCCGATATACCCCTGGGCTTGAAAATCCTGGACCTGGGCGGCGGGATCGACCCAGAAGTTGCAGGGAGCAGGCTATATCCGGAACAGATCCGCTCGGCCCCCATGCAGGCGCTGTGGGAAGGGCTCTCCGGCCCCGGGGTCTGGAGCACGGAAGCCGTCCCCGTTGATTTCAAGGGGATGATGTCCAGCCTCACCAAGACCTGGGCCGAAACGCCCGGGGCCGCCACCGTTTCGGGGTTCAACCTGGCGGTGGTCACCGACACCTATATGAATCTTCACCTGCGGCTGGGTTACCACTTCAATCTGGTGGACGCCAGGATAGATCCCGACCCGCAGCGGAACCACATCTACTTTAGGTTCGTGGGCGGGGTCACCGACCTGACCCGGCGCTCCCGGAGGGCTCAGTTGCTGGCCAAGATTCTGTCGCAGTATCATTTCAAGGTGGATACCAAGGGAGATCTGGTGGTGGCCAAGGTGCTGCATCTGCCCCGGGAAGACCTGGAAAATCGCCTCCGGGTTCTGGGCCGCCTCATCGGGTTCACCCGCCAGTTGGATATTCAATTGCGGAGCGATGAGGACATCCCGGAATTCGTGGAGGCTTTCTTTGAACAAAACACTCCGGCCTAGGAGGGAAACATGAAAGACCAACTTAAGATTTTGGTTCTGGACGATGAGCCCATCGTCTGCAAACGTCTGAAACCAGCCCTGGAGAAACTGGGTTACGAAGTGGATACCTTCATCCAGAGCGTGGAGGCCATGCACCAGATTCACCAGACTTCCTACGACATCGTCATCACCGACCTGAAGATGAAGGAAATCGACGGGATGCGGTTTTTGGAGGAAGTCAAGAAGCAGCGTCCCCAAACCGAAGTCATTGTCATCACCGGCTTTGCCACCATGGAGACCGCCAAGCAATCCTTCCGCAAGGGGGTCTTCGACTTTATCGCCAAGCCGTTCAAGTTGAGCGAGATTCAGGAGGTGGTGAATCGGGCCGCGGCCAAGATCAAGGGCGCGGCGGCATGAGCAGGACCCTGCGGGTTCCCGGCTTATCCAGCATATGCATAAATCAGGAGTCAATACTATGATCAAAACTCTGGTAGCCATAGAAGTAGATCTGGCCTCCAGTATGGCCATTCGCTACGCCTGTCAACTGGGCAACCTGGTCGATTTGGAACTTTACCCGGTCTATGTGAAACAGCCGTCGTCCGAGGTGCCCACCACCGGCGTGGGCTGGGTGCGGCGCACCTGGGAGCGGGAAATCGTGGCCGCCGGCAAAGAGGAAATCCAGGAGATGCTGGCCGCGGAGATGAAATCCTGCCCGGTATTGATGGAACCCCAGGTAATCTACGGGGACCGGGAATACGAACTTCTCAAGATTATGGAACACGATCATTTCGACCTCTACGTGGAGGGCGCGCCTTATCCCTTCACTCCGGCCAACATCTATCACCGGCTCCACCAGAAATTCTATCAGCATCTCGGAACCCCGCTGATCTGGCTGAGGGTTTTGCGGAAAATCAACCAACTGCTGGTGGTCTGCCAGGACCCGGCGGACGTCAAGGCTTTGCTTGCTGCGATTAACCAAATCTGGGCCGGCTGCCCAACCCCAGTCCACCTGGGGGTGCCGCCTCCGGCAGGTTATGATGAGGCTCTGCGCCGGGAGGTCGCGGCCGCCAGGGAAGCACTGGAGGCCGCGGGCTGCCAGGTGTCCGTGAAGGAAATTCCTGCCCAGACGGCCGGCGAGTCGCTGCCGGAGGTCACCACAGAGTACGGCCTGGTGGCCGTTTGCCTGAAACGGGATGTTAAGAAAGACAGCCCTCAACTCCAATGGCTCTCCCAGGTTAAGGCCCCGCTGCTGGTGGTGCTGCGCTGAGGAGAACAAATCGAGGTATGCGTCATGAAAATTCTGTTTGCCGGAGATGAGCACCCTTATAGCGCCTTTGCCTTGCAGGAAGTTATCCGGTTGGCCTTGAACACCTGGGCTGACGTAACCTTGCTGGCCGTGTCCCCGGCTCCGGCGGTGAGGGAGTTGCCAGGGTACGGCGCCCTGGCGCCGGATCAGCCCCTGCCCCGGGTCTTTAACCATTATCGGGAGACCTTCTTGAAAGCTGCGGGGGAAGAAGAGTCGCCCTACGCCCCGGAGAAATGGCAGTATGAATGGGTCCCCCTGAAAACCGGGGTTTGGGAGGAGATGTTGGTCAAGCGGGGCCTCAAGAAGGATTTGAAGGTGCGCCTGAGGGCGGGCAATGCAGTCCAGGAAATCCTGGCGGAAGCCCATAATGAGGAAAGCGACCTCATCGTTCTGGGCTGTACCGGCGGCGGACAATGCCTCTGGCAGGGGGCAACCCCGGTGCCCCAACGGGTGGTAAACGACGCGGGCTGTTCGGTGCTCCTGGTCAAGGAAGAGCAGTCCATCAACCGCATCCTGGCCTGCCTGGACCAGAGCTACATCAGCCAGGACTCCCTGGAGATGGTCAACCAGATGGCCACCCTCCATGGGGCCCAGCTGGAATTGATCGGGCTCAGCGCCGAAGGCGGTATGAAAAAGGACGTTTACCGCCGGCTCATCGAGATCGGGGATTATTATGAGGATCGCCAGATCAAGGTGAGTACCCGGCTGACCGAGATTGCCGAATTCGAAAGCTTCATCGACCAGGAACTCAAGCAGGATTTGCTGGCCCTCTGGATGGGGAAAAAGTCCCTCCTGGATCGCTTCTTCCCCCGGGATTGGGCCGGCCGGTTCGTCAGCAAATGCCAGACTTCCGTGCTGGTAATGCGTTAACTTCTCCAACGAGGTGCAATATGAAAATTCTGGTCGCGGTGGATAAAACCGAAGAATCCCAGATGGCTTTGCGCTATTGCTGTCACCTGATGGAACATTTTACGGCTATCGTGGATGCCCTTTACGTCAAACCCGATGTGGTGGAGACCATGGCCGAAGGAGGGGGGTACGCGCCCTTCACCACTAAAAGCGATGTGGAGCGGAAAATTGAAACGGAGGCGGAGAAAACGATCGAGGAGATCATTGAGTCCTGCGAAATCTGCGTGGGAGGGAGGGTTCCCTGCAACCCCATGGTGGCGGTGGGGGACCCGGCCGATGAAATCCTCAACCTCGCCAGCCGGGACTACTACGATATGATTGTCTTGGGTTCCCAAGGCCGCTCCATGCTCCGGGGTCTTTTACTGGGGACGGTGCACGCCAAGATCCTGCACCACGCCCTGCAGCCGGTATTGATCCTGCGAAATTTCCGGCCCATCCAGAAGATCCTGGTGGCCTACCGCGGGTCCCAATGCGACCAGGGGGCCTTAGAGTTTATTGCCCCGCTGTTTGCCAAGAAAAAGCCGGAAATCACCGTTCTGCATGTGCAAGAAACGGAGCGGGGGGAGTCTGAGGAGTTTGCCGAGGCCTGCCTGATGACGGGGGACGAGACCCTCCGGCGCTACGGCTATACTCCCGTGAAAAAGATGGCCAAGGGCGACTTCGTGGATGAAATCCTCAAGGCGGTGGCCATAGAGCGCTATGATCTTCTGGTCTTAGGGGCTTACGGCCATAACCTGCCCAAATACCTGAAGGTCATCAGTGACGAAGCCCTTAACCTGGTGAGGCTGACCACTCGCCCCGTGCTGGTTTACCGGGAGGTGAAATAGGGAGGACCTGGACGCTTCGGCGTTCGCTGAAAATTATTCAGGGTGACAGGGACCAACCCACCTGCAAAATCTGACCACAGCCGGATTAATTAGCAATGAGAGATTGTGCCCACTGCCCTGATCCGAAACTTATCACTGAGCGAAAAACCTTCCATACCCAGAGCATATTCACACTTTAGTTCAATACGTTAACAGCGGTGTCTGTCCTAAGTAGCGGTTCGCTGCCAGTTCCTCCAAAATAAAGTGGGCCACGTCAGCCCGGGAAATCTTTCCAGAGGTAACGCCCGTCAGATCGGTGATCACCTGATATTTCTTAGTTAATGGGCCATTGGTGAGAAAACCGGGCCGGACGATAGTCCACTCTGTTTCGCTGGCCCGGATCAGGGCTTCTTGCCGGTCTTTGTCTTCATAGATGGTTTTAAGGAGGAGTGGATTAAAGAGACGGCCATAAAGAAAGCCGCCGTGCCCTTTACTGTCCCCGGCCCCAATGCCGGTAATGCAGATAAGGCGCCGGACGCCTTGCCGTCGCATCGCTTCGAGTACATTCCTGGTCCCTTGGGAGAACAACGTCACCGGCTTCCAGGTTATCCCGATGCCGATGGTAACACAAACGGCCTCCTGTTCGGCCATAGCCCTTTGAACCGACTCCAGATCAAGGATATCACCCTGAATCACCCTTAACCCATCATGCTGTTTTGGCATTTTTTGAGGATCTCTCACCAGGGCGGTGACGGCATGCCCAACCTGCAAGGCCTGTTCGAAAAGTTGGAATCCTATCCCACGGGTGGCGCCGATGATCAAAAGCTTCATGGCCAAGACCTTTCAGTGAAAAACCGCAAAATTGACAGAAAGGTTATTTTGATACCCAAAGCATATCAAAATTTTTCCTGCAAATCCTATAAGTTATTTTCATGGCAAGGTATGTGGCATCCGGAACCGGGAGTTAACATAGCTTTTCTTAGACTGCGAGGTCAGGATGGAAGCCCGATGAGTCGAGAGGCTTATGTTCGGTTCTGTGGGGGCATGGAAGTAAGATCCCCTCGTGCCACTCGACTCTTTCACGTTTAGGGTGCGCCATTGAACAAGTTGAT
>JAGVPN010000252.1 GCA_020052215.1 Syntrophobacterales bacterium | reverse complement strand
GTTTGAGGGGAGGGCGGGGGATTATTCCCCCCGCCCTCCCCTCAAATTATTTCTATCCCTCCATCAGTTCCTTGATCCGTTCCCGGTGGGTTTTGAGTTTGTTAAGTTTTTCGGTCTGGGCCTGGAGTTTGGCCTGTTCTTTGGCGACGACTTCCGCCGGGGCCTTGGCCAGGAAGTCTTCGTTGCTCATTTTGCGTTGGGCCTGGCTGACTTCTTTGCCCAGTTTCTCCAGTTCCCGGTCCAGACGTTTGGCTTCTTCGGCAAAGTCGATGACCCCGGCCAGGGGCATGAAGATGTCCACCTGGTCCACCACGGCCTTGGCCGCGGCCGCGGGGGGGCCGCTGGGCGAGTTGCAGTGGAGATTCTGGACCCGGCCCAGGATCTGGATGGACTGCCGGTGGCGGTTAAGCGCCTCAATGGATGCGGCCTCGGGGCTGTGGAGAAAGACCTCCACCTGGGTGCCCGGGGGCACGTTCATTTCGCCCCGGATATTGCGGATGGCGGTGATGGTGGCCATGACCAGGTTCAGCTCCGCTTCGGCCTCGGGGTGGTCGAATTGGGGGTCCGGTTGGGGATAGGGCGCCACCATGATGCTGCCTTGGGCCCCGGGCAGCTTCTGCCAAATCTCTTCGGTGATGAAGGGCGTGAAGGGATGCAGGAGGCGCAGGATGGCGCTGAGCACCTTCAGGAGGACTTCCTGGCATAGGCGCCGGGTGGCCGCGTCCTCTTTATCATAGAGTTGGGGCTTGATGAGTTCCAGGTACCAGTCGCAGAACTCGTGCCAGATGAACTGGTAAAGCACGTTGGCCGCCTGATCGAAGGCGTAGGAGTCCAGGCTGTTGCGGGTCTCCCGGATGACCTGTTGGAGGCGGCTCATGATCCAGGCCTCCACCGCACTCCGGGGTTTTTTGTAAGCGTCAGCGCCAGCGCCGCCGGCCGGGCTTGCGGGGTCGAAGCCCTCCAGGTTCATGAAGGTGAAGCGGCAGGCGTTCCAGACCTTGTTGGCGAAGTTGCGGTAGCCGGCGATGCGCTCTTCGGAGAGGCGCACGTCCCGGCCCATGGCCGCGAACGCGGCCAGGGAGAAGCGGAAGGCGTCGGTGCCGTATTTATCCATGAGATCCAGGGGATCGATGACGTTGCCCTTGGATTTGCTCATTTTCTGACCTTCCGGGTCCCGCACCAGGGCGTGGATATAGACCTCCCGGAAGGGGACTTCCCCCATGAAGTGAATCCCCATCATCATCATCCGGGCCACCCAGAAAAACAGGATGTCAAAGGCGGTGACCAGAACGGAAGTGGGGTAAAAGAGCTTGAGCTCCGGGGTCTCGGTGGGCCAGCCCAGGGTGGAGAAGGGCCACAGGGCCGAAGAGAACCAGGTGTCCAGGACGTCGGTTTCCTGGACCAGGTCCCTGCCTTCGCAATGGGGGCAGGCGGCCGGGTCTTCCCGGCTGACGGTTGTAAGGCCGCATTTGGAGCAGGTCCAGGCCGGGATGCGGTGGCCCCACCAGATCTGCCGGGAGATGCACCAGTCCCGGATATTGGTCATCCAGTCGTAATAGCTCTTGTCCCAGTTCGCGGGGATCAGCCGGGTGCGGCCGTCTTCCACCGCGGCGATGGCCGCCGCCGCCAGGGTCTTTACGGCCACGAACCACTGCTTGGAGATCAGGGGCTCCACCACGGTCTTGCAGCGGTAGCAGTGCCCCACCGGCACGGTGTACGGCTCCATCTTGACCAGGAGGCCGTCGGCTTTGAGGTCCTTGAGGATTTGGGCCCGGCAGGCGAACCGGTCCATTCCCTGGTATTTGCCGGCCGCGGCGGTCATCAGGCCGGCTTCGTCGATGACCTTGACTGCGGGGAGGTCATGGCGCCGGGCCACCTCGAAGTCGTTGAAATCGTGGGCCGGGGTGATCTTCAGGGCGCCGGTGCCGAACTCCAGGGCTACATAGGCATCAGTGATGACCGGGATGGGGCGCTTCAACACCGGCAGACTCAGGGTAGCGCCGTGGAATTTCTTGTAGCGCGGATCGAAGGGGTTCACGGCCACCGCGGTGTCCCCCAGGAGGGTTTCCGGGCGGGTGGTGGCCACGGTGACACTGCCTTCGCCCTGGGCCAGGGGGTACTTGATGTGGTAGAGGAAGCCGTCGGTGGGTTCGTGCTCCACCTCCAGATCGGCCAGGGCCGTCTGGCAGCGGGGGCACCAGTTGATAATGTAGTCCCCCTTGTAGATCAGGCCTTCTTCATAGAGGCGCACGAAGACCTCCCGCACCGCCCGGGAAAGGCCTTCGTCCAGGGTAAAGCGCTCCCGGCTCCAGTCGCATGAGCAGCCGAGGCGCTTCAGCTGGGTGATGATGTGCCCGCCGGAGGCGGCCTTCCACTCCCACACCCGCCGGACAAAGGCCTCCCGGCCCAGGGCGTGGCGGTCGGCGCCCTCGGCGGCCAGCTGGCGCTCCACCACGTTCTGGGTGGCGATCCCGGCGTGGTCGGTGCCCGGCATCCACAAGGCATCGAAGCCGTCCATGCGTTTAAACCGGATCAGGATGTCTTGTAAGGTGTTGTTCAGGGCGTGGCCCATGTGCAGGACGTCGGTGATGTTGGGGGGTGGAATGACGATGCAATAGCCGGGTTTGACCCCGTCCGCCTTGGCATGAAAGAAGCCCCGCTCCTCCCAAAAACGGTACCATTTCGCTTCGATCCGCTGGGGATCGTAGACTTTTTCCAGAATTTCGGTCATGGGGGTCCTTATGGAAGTGGTTGGGGGAGGACGTCATGGGCTTTTTTGTAAGTGGGCACTGCCCTTACAAAAAACTCCCCCAAACCCCCTACTCCAACCCCCATAAGGGGATAGGGTGGTGGTTCATGTGAACTAACTATTTAATATCATTGCTAACTAACATGAAGCCGCGGGATTGTCAAGGGCTTCGGCGACGACCGCAGGGTTTCATGGTTTTCGAAATTTCCAGGCCGCCCGGACCTCCTCCGGCCTAGTTTACTTCGCTTCGGCCTGCTTGGGGTTATCCCGACACAGCCGGTTGAATATGGTGTTGGCGAATTCATTGGCGATAATCCGGTTGCCCCGGGGAGATAGATGCACCCATGATAAGATGGTGTCCCGGTCTTGATCCAGGGCATTGATGACATCGACGAAGATTACCTGGTTCTCAGAGGCCCAACCTTTAATCCTTTGGTTCAAGGCGGCGTGTCCTAATAAATAGAGCTGGTGACGGCTAATGTTATTATGATTGATTAACCGTTTTTTAATAAAGTTAACTTCTTGTTCATACGACATTCCTTTGAGTTTTTCTCTCGGGAAAGAGTAGGATGACCCTTGCTGATTGGCCACTATGAACAATATTTGACGCCCTCTGCATTCGTTACGAATCATCTCTAAATAACTTATAAAGGAAGCAAACATTGCCGTATTTTGTTGATAAATTTTATTATCGACATCAGTGACAGAGGATATCTGTTCATCGGCTTTGCCGGCGGATCTGTTCTTAGCGTTATAATGATCTTCAATCAAATCGGATGATTTGTATTTTATCAATTTCGTATTGACAACTTCCGCCACCGCTGCCAGAAAGATGAGACGTAGACGCAATTCCTGGTAGATTGCCGGCACAAAGCTTAAATATCTGTTACGCATAAGTTTTTTTGTAATGGATCGTTGGTCAAGATCTACGTCATTGGACCCTTCATAAAACGTGACCACATCTGGGTTAAACTTAAGGACTTCTTGCATGAACTAAGGAGTAAATATTCTCAGCCCGCAAGTGTGGAATGCCCAGGTTTAGTACTTCAAAGTGCTTAATATCCCCGCAACTTTTTTCTCCTAACTTCTGATTTAGGAACTCTTGTAAGTAATATGGATAAGTTTCATTGTCTCTATCACGATATCCAAAGGTGGAGGACGCTCCCAAAGTGATAATTCTTATAGTGCCTACTTCCTTTTTATAAGTGAAATCAGGGCCTCTAAACCCCATGTTGTTCATCTTGATGACAAATTTATCTCCATTCTCATCATGATCAGTGCGTTCTTCTCGCGGGTAATATTTGGAATAATTATTTAGATAATTATCGTGCCACATGACATTGGCTTTTTCCTTCTTAGCTTTTCTTAATGAATAGCCCCTGTCATCAAATTTTTGCTGCCATTTGGTATTAAACCATGGAGTACCAAATAACATTACGTTTGGACTTACCTTCACTGCAAAGAAAATCCGCAAGCCTAACTCAATGGCTATTAATGGAATAATAATCAACATCAAGTAGAAAATGATCTTCTTAAATGATAACTTGCTCATCATGGTCATATCAGGGGCAGGTAAGCCGTCAGGGGGCGGGCCCGGTGTTCCAGGATCGTCTGTTTGCGGAGTTGCCCCGCTTCCAGCCTGAAGAGCCGATGCCCCAGGGGGTAAAAGGCTTCCAGGGACTCGCCCAGCAACAAGGCGGCGGCCCCGTTCCGGGCCAGATGATCCCGGAGGACGTGGGCCAGCCTGGCGGCCCCGGCGGTGGTGGCGAGGTCGCCTTCGATCACCGCCAGGATCAACTCCGGCCCTTTTACCAGTTCCCGGGCCCACACCGCCCGGGCATAGATGGCGGCGGACACCTGGGGCGGGTACTGGGTTAGATGGGTGTTAAGTCCCAGGAGTTCCAGCAAGTCGGCGTGGGGGGCTAAAGCCTCCGCTTCCGAGCATCCCTGGTAATAACAGGGGCCCAGGGCGATATTCTCACCCAGGGTAATGAGGTGCAGCAGCACCTGCCGGGGTGAGATATAGGCGATGCGGCGCCGGAGGCGGTAGAGCTTTTCCCGGCGCCGCAGGGCCGCGTCCCGACCCCAATGGCGGACGTGGCCAGACGCCGGGGAGGCGAGCGTAGCCGCCACGTCCAGCAACGGCAAGCTCTCCGCCAACCCGGCCCCTTCAATGAGCACGACCTCGTTGAAGGCCACCGCCAGGGACAGGGGCCCGGGCCAGGCGCTATCTCGCGGCAGGGTGACCATATCCAGATTCAAGGCATGGTGCAGCATAGGCGCCTTTGCGCTTCACGGCGGCCCCAACCGGGGGCGCTCACAGGTAATAAGCCGCGGTCAGGATGATGTCCGTGGCCCCTATGAGCACCAGGCTCCAGATGGCCGCCTGGGAAGTATTACGCGCCACCTCGTCCACGTTGACGCGGCAACTGAAGCCGAAATAGATGGACACGGTGGCAATGAGCATAGCAAAGATGGTGGTCTTGGCGAAACCCACGCTCAGGTCAATCCACTGCAGGGCATTGACGAAGGACAGCCAGAATTTGGCCCAAAAGATCTCGGCAAAGGCCTGGGCAAAGAGATACCCCCCGATGATGGCGGTGAACACGCACAGGATATAGAGGCACAGCAGGCTGATGGTGATCCCCCAGAAGCGCGGCACCCCCAGGTAACGGTATGGGTCGATGCCCATCATCTTCAAGGCCCGAATCTCCTGGTTTATCGACATATTGCCGATCTCCACGGTGATGGCGCCCCCGGAATTGAGCAGGACGAAAAACGCGGCCCACACCGGCCCCACCTCCCGCACCACGATGGTGACCAGCAGCCAGCCGACGAATTCCTCCCCCTGGAGCTTGACCAGTTGCTGAGTGGCATGGACGATTACCAACATGCCCAGCATCAGGGACGTAAAGACCAGGATATAGGCCCGCCGCATCGCGGTGAAATATACCTGCCGGCACAGTTCCCGGAAGAGCAGGCCCACACAGGGGGGACCGATGAAGGCCCCCAGGAGGAGGCGATGGAACATGGCGCAGATGTCCAGAAATAGGGAGACCCGGGCGCCGAACCGGCCCCAGGCCCGGCCCAGGAGCCCCTCCAGGGCCCTCACCACCCTAAATAGCCGGTTCATGAAGTTCCTCTGAGGCCGCCAGAGGGGGTAATTCCAGGGAAAAGACCGCACCGCCGCCCTCCCGGGGCGCCACCGTGAGACTGCCGCCGTGCTGGGAGGCGATGGCCGCGGCCAGGGCCGGCCCCAGGCTTCCCTGAATCCGGCCCGGATCGCCGAACGGATTTAACCACCCCTGGCACTCCAAAGTAGAGCGCGGCTTCCCGGAAACCCAGACGGCCAGGCGCACCCCTCCCCCGGGGCTGGGCTCCGCCTTGATACCCAGCTCCCCGGCCGGCGGCAGCAGATCCACCGCAAAATCCAGGAGATAGAGAGCGGCCAGGCTCAGCTTGGCCTGTGACCCCCAGACCGGCGGCAGGGGCGCGAACTCCTGGTGCGGCGTAACCTCCGCCGGCAGCCCCAGGGTCGCCAGGCGCCAGGCCCGCTGCACCCCGGGGGTAACATCAAGGCGATTCCACTCCCCGGCGGGGTCAGACCAGAGGTGGGAGAGATCGTCAAACACCGTGTCCAGTCTGGCCCGCATCAAGGTCAGGGTCTGGTGGGGCGGCCCGGTGGCCCCCTCATCGCCCAGTTTCTGCTCCAGACCAGGCAATTGAGCCTGCCAGGCCTGGAGGGCCGGAAGCCCCCGGGCCATCACTTTACCCAGGCAGGCCCGGGCTTCCCCGTCAATCAGCCGCTGCCCCAGTTTGGGCACGGCCATGCCCAGTCGTTCCAGGACCTCCTGGATCACCACCACCTCGGCCTGCCCCTGGGCATCCACCCGTTTCAGGTTCTCCAGCCAGAGATCGAAATCTTCAGGTTTGGCGCCCTTCAAAGCCGCGGTCACCATGCTGAGGGTCCTTAAAGGCTCCGTGATGTGCCGCACCCAGAAGTAGATGAGGCTCATGGCCAGGACCCCGGAGATGAACAGGCTCAGAATGATCTCCACCCAGATGTTCCGGCGGATATTGGTCTGCTCCTGGCTCTGAAGGAGGAGCAGTTGGCGCATCCGCTCGGTATCGATGCCGATTTTGGCCACGCCCCAGAAGACCGCCCCCTCATCCGCCAGCAGCACATACACCGGCATGTAGCGCCGCAGCATCTCCCCTTCTTCGTTAGGCCCCCGATTGACGGATTCCTGGATGGCGTTGTCCACCCGCTGCTGCGTGGTAATGCTGTTGATGAGGTCCTGTTCCAGGCCTTGAAACGACTTCATGATTTTTTGGGGGCCGGCCATGGGCTTCAGTTCCGGAGCATCCCGGCGATAAAACAGGTAGGTCAGGTGCCGGCCCTGGATGTCTTTCTGCCCCTGGATCAGCTCAATCCCTTCGATGATTTCATTGAAGGTGACCTTCTCCCACAAGAGAGCTTTGATCCACTGATCGGTCTCCGTGTTCGAGGTCGGCGTCACCTTCAACAACCCCTTGAGCGACGAAAATTCCAGGACCAGGAGCCGGGCGATGGTGGTGGCCTCCACTTCGGCGGCCTCTTTCATGGAATTGATGGTGCGGTTCTGGAGCCCTTCCAGGGTGAGGTTGAGCAGGGGGAAGAACAGCAGGATGACCACGGCGCACAACAAGAAAGTGGCCCCGGCCAGGACGAACAGCCGGTTCCGCAGGGAATAGCGGATGAAGGTCTCGGAGGTTTTCATCTAATCAGGAGTTTGGTCTTTTTTCAGTTCCGCCAGCGCCCAAGCCAGGGCCGCTTCTGGGGTTTGCCGGCCGTAAAGGGCCTCATCCAGGACTTTTTCCAGTATATTGTTGATCCGGCGGCTGTGGGGCCGGGGGCGCATTACCATATCTTTCTGGGCAAAGGTATCATTGTACACCTGCAACACTTCTTGGTTGGTGACCTTTTTCAGGGCCCGGATGAGGGACGGCACCTGCCCCATGGTTTCCGCCGCCAGGAGCTGAAATTGCTCGCCGGCCACCACCCCGATAAACCGCTTGGCATGTTCGATGACCACCGGATCGATCACGGAAAAGCGGTTGACGGCCCAGCCAAAAGAGCCGATGTTGGAATAGCGGTGCGGATGACCCTCCTGGGCCGGGATGGGGGCCACCCCCACCTGGCTGACGCTGGTGAGGCGACCCTGCGGCTGGCCCGCGCCTTTGGCAATCAAATCGCTCAAGTCTTTCAGGCGGGTGCTCCAGTTGATCATAAACAGGGTCTGGCCCTGGTAAAAAGCCTGCCGCAGGCTCCCCCCGGGGTCGAATTGTGGCAGCGCCCCGGGCCCCGGAATAATGCTCCCCTGCATGGCTATCAGCGCTTTGAGGGCCGCGACGAAGGCCTCGGCGTTGTTCTTCTGGGGCAGGACAAACTGGCCGGCGTCATCGTTGATCCGGCCCCCGAAGCCCCAGAAAATCGGATAAAAATCATTCAGGGTATTGGTGGAGTGGATAAGCAGGCCATATTTCAGAGACTTTTCCTGGGGCAGAACCTTGCGGCAGATCACCCTGAGATCCTCCCAGGTGCGGGGGGGCGCCAGGTTGTAGCGCTTCAGGATATCCCGGCGATAGAATAGGATGTTGCCCTTGATGTACGTGGGCACAGCCACCAACTGCTTGCCTCCCCGGCCGGTGATGTGGGCCAGGGACACGGAGAAGGCCTCCGCCACCGACGGCGCCAGTTCCGTCCGGTCAAAGACCTTGGTGCGTTCCAGTTCATAGAGCCACCCGGCCACCCCGTACCGCTGGACCCAGGGGGCGTCAAGAAGCAGCACCGCGGGTATCTTGCTCTCGGTGGAGAGTCCCAGCACAAAGGGCTCATAAGGGAGCAGGCTTTCCGGCACCAGGATTCCCTTAAAGTTCCGGTCGAAATCTTTGTACGCGGCACTCTTGGCCTTCTGCGCCAGGAGCCGGATTAATTCCCGGGTGGGGGCATCGAAGGTGTAGGTGATGGACCGGGGCGGCGAAATGTCCGGACTCGGCCCGCACCCCAGCAATTGCAAAAACAATATAACCCAGACCAGATGGGTGAGGCCCGGTACGGCAGTTGTCAGCGTCAGGCGCGGCGTCACCACTTTCCCCACCCTAATACGGTTTCACCGGTTTATCGGCCACCAGCACCGCCAGTTGAGGCCGGTATTTCTCCAGGCTCAGGGGCACCAGGAACAGGAGGCAGGCCAGCAACCCCACCCCTTCCAGCAGAAACACCCAGCCATAAGCCCCGGCCTCGCTGCCCGAAAGATAAGCGAGCCGGTCTTTGAGGAATCCCCCGGTCATTTCCCCCGCGGCCAGGGCCAGGCCGCTGGCCAGATTCCACAAACCCATAAAGACTCCACTGAAGGTGGGGTGGGCCATGCTCATGGTCAGGTGAGACAGCCCTACGTTGTAAAAGCCTCGGGCCAGCCCCAGGAGACAGAGGGCATAGATGCCCCAGGTGGGGTTCGGCGTAAACGAGGTCAGGCTCAGCAGCCCGAAGGCCGCCGCGCCCACCACCAGGCTTACCGCCAGGACGATTTTGTTTCCCCAGTTCTGCCGGGCGCTGATCAGAAGATGCACCACCACCATGCCCGCCAAGATGCCATAGGTGGTGTAAATCCCGAACCGGCTGGTTTGCGCCACCGGCAGGGCCAAAACTTCCCCGCCGTAGGCGGTCAAAAGGAAGGTCTGGATGGCCAGGAAAAAGGTGGAGATCCCCAGAAAGGCAAAAAAGGCCACGGCCTGCCGGTTGCTGGCCAAAAACTTTAAAGTAGGCCCCAAGGCCATCTGGTGATGCCCGGGGGCAGCCTCGGTCTCGTTGGGCGGCTCGATGCCCCAGGCCCCCCAGAGGGTGACCGCCATCACCACCAGGGTAACCACCACAAAGAGCTGGTGGATCTTGTCGGGATCAAAAGCCGGGAACAGCACCCCGGCCAGGGAGGAGCCCACGATAAAACCCAGCAGGGTCAAAATCCACACCATGGTCAGGGCGCCGCCCCGGTCCCGCTCCGGGATCCGGTCCACCAGGAGGGCATTGATGGCGGTGGCGGACACGGTGGTGCCGATGCCGAACAGGGAAAACAGCAGCACCCCCTGGTACAGGAGGATACGGTTGTGGGGCTGGGCTCCCAGGTCCATAGCCCAGCTCGGGAAGAAAGGCATAACCGCCACGCTGAGCAACATGCCTCCCCAGATGTAAGGGGCGCGGCGACGGCCCCGGACGGCATAGTTGTCGGAAAAATAGCCGGTAACCAGGCCCACCGGCGTCATCACGTGCTGAAAGGCGAAGCTGAAGGTGACCAGGGCCGCGGGCACCGTCAGGTCCACGATCAACACCCGGTTCAGGACGTTGGCCAGCAACACCACCAATAATGAGGTGGCAAACCGCACCACTCCTAATTTTAGCACCAACCAGGAGATAACCATAAGTCCGTTTGCAGCATAAACCGGGGTGACCGAGAAGTAAAGCCCGGATGGCAGCCCCCTCAGCGGCCGGCAGGTTTATGGTTCCCTGCCCTGGCCTCACCAAACGCGGGTTGGGGACCGACTGCCGGAAATCAGGGAAAATCAGGAAGGGCCGGGATGGGCTCGCTTTTCGAACCGTTCCAGGGAGTGGCCCATCCGGCCCTCTCGGTTGACTTCCTGCAGCCGTTTCAGACACCTGTCTAACTGGGCCTTTTTTCCCAGGCCGGCGTAGACGTCGAAGGCCCGGGCATAGTTATCCCAGGCCTGGTCCAGGTCCCCCCGGGTCTGATAGGTCTCGCCCAGACAAAACAGGTCCGCGGCCATGGCGGCCCGGTCCAGGATGGATCGATCGGCTCTAAGGGCTTGGGCGAACATCTCCAGGGCCTGGCCGGTGTCCCCCCGGGCCAGGGAGAGCCGGCCCCGGTGATGGAAGAGGGTGCCCTTGAGTTCCGGAGTGGTGGCGAGGGGTTGGGCCCGGGTGAGAAAGTCTTGGGCCGAAGCCGGATCATGCTGGTCCAGAAAAAAACTGGCCCACTGGAGGTACACCCGTCCCAGGGCCTGGGGGGAACGGGATTGCCGGGCCGCATCCTGGGCCATAAGCAGGTGCTGGGAGGCTTCCGCCGGCTGGCCTTGCTTGGCGGCCACGGTGGCCAGGTT
>JAGVPN010000070.1 GCA_020052215.1 Syntrophobacterales bacterium | reverse complement strand
TAAATCCTCCTTTACTAAAGGGGGACTTTAAACCCCCCTTTGAAAAAGGGGGGCAGGGGGGATTTTCATTCTCGGGGGTGAAACATTGGTGGTTCATGAACGTTTATCTTGTCTCCGGCGGGCCGGGACGAAGTCCCAGCCCCGCAAAAATTATGGTAAGATAACCTTATGGTTTACTTGGTAGGCGCCGGGCCCGGAGACCCGGGGTTGATCACGGTGAGGGGGCTTTCACTCTTGCGCCGGGCCGACGTGGTGGTCTATGACCAGCTGGCCAACCCGGAGCTCCTGAAAGAGGCCCCGGCGGGGGCTGAAATCCTCTATGTAGGCAAGAAGGCCGGGGACCACGCGGTGCCCCAGGGGGGCATCAACGAGCTGTTGGTGCAAAGATCCCGGGCCGGGCTGACGGTGGTGCGCCTCAAGGGCGGCGACCCCTTTGTCTTCGGCCGGGGCGGCGAAGAAGCGGAAGACCTGGCCGCGGCCGGCATCCCTTTTGAGGTGGTGCCCGGGGTGACCTCCGCGGTGGCGGCGCCGGCCTACGCCGGCATCCCGGTGACCCACCGGCGCTACACCACCCTGGCGACCTTCATCACCGGCCACGAAGACCCCACCAAAGAGGCCAGCACCATACCCTGGGCGGCCCTGGGGCAAAACCCCGGCACCCTGGTCTTCCTCATGGGGGTGAAAAACCTGGCGGAAAACTGCCGGCGGCTGGTGGCCGCGGGGCGGCTGCCTTCGACCCCGGCGGCGGTGATCCAATCAGGGACCACGCTTACCCAGCGCACCGTGGTGGGGACTTTGGGCGACATCGCCAGGCTGGCTCAAGAGGCCGGCATCAAGCCCCCGGCGGTGCTGGTGGTGGGCGGGGTGGTGGAACTGGCCGGCTCCCTCAAATGGTGGGAAAACCGGCCCCTGTGGGGCAAAACCGTGCTGGTAACCCGTTCCCGGGACCAGGCCTCCCGCCTGGTGGAGGCTCTCAACGAGGCCGGGGCCCAGTGCCTGGAGGCGCCCACCATCGAGATCGCGCCCCCGGCGGATTTTGCGCCCCTGGACGCGGCCTTGCAGCACCTGTCGCGCTATGACTGGGTGATTTTCACCAGCGCCAACGGGGTGCGCGCCTTTATGGACCGGCTCTTCCATATGGGACTGGATGTCCGGGTTTTGGGGCGCGCCAGGCTGGCGGTCATCGGCCCGGCCACGGCCCAGGCCCTGAGAGAATATAGCCTGGTGGCGGAGGTGGTGCCCGACACCTTCCAGGCCGAGGGGCTCCTGGAAGTTCTGGAGCCAAAATTGTTGGGCGGGATGCGTCTCCTGCTGGCCCGGGCCGAGCAAGCCCGGGACGTGCTGCCCGACGGCCTGGTCAAGCTGGGGGTTAAACTCGACGTGGTCCCGGTGTATCGCGCCCTGCCGCCTTCGTCCTTGCCCCCGGAGATCGCGGAACTGCTGGCCGCGGGCCGGGTGGACATTCTCACCTTCACCAGCTCCAGCACGGTCCACAACTTCGCCGGGCTGGTGGGGAAACAACGCTTTCAGGAACTCGCCGCCCATGCCGTGGTGGCCTCCATCGGCCCCATCACCACCGCGACGCTGGCGGAATACGGCATCACGCCCCGGATCGAGCCGGCCGCGTTCACCATCCCGGCCCTGGCCGCGGCGATTGTGGAATATTTTGAGAGGAAGGTGAGTAGTGAGCAGTAACGTAGGGCGGGCATTGCCCGCCAGATATGGTGCGCGTGCGCACCCGAGAAATTTCAATCCTGGTTCCCAAGCTCCCGCTTGGGAACCACCTTGCCTTGGCAAGCTCCTGCTTGGCGAAATAAATTGTGTAATTTCAGTCTATTGCTCGTAATTTGACTACTTCCCCAAGCAGAGCTTGGATTAAAATTTGCATTCCCAAGCAGGAGCTTGGGAACGAGGCGGGAATGGTGCGTAAGACGCACCCTACGGAAGACCGTACCGCTCACTGTTCACGGCTCAACAGCCTATGACCTACACCTTCAAACCCGTCCCCTACGAAGCTCCAGCGCGCCGGATTGACTACCATCAAGAACTCAACCCGGCCCAGTATGAGGCGGTGACCACGTTGGAGGGGCCTATCCTGGTCATTGCCGGGGCCGGCAGCGGCAAGACCCGCACCCTGGTCTACCGCCTGGCTTATCTGGTGGAGCAGGGGGTGGACCCCAGCGCTATTCTGCTGTTGACCTTCACCCGCAAGGCCTCCCGGGAGATGCTCACCCGGGCGGTGCAGCTGTTGAACCAGGCCCTGGGCCAGGTGGTGGGGGGCACCTTCCACGGCATCTGCTACCTCTGGCTGCGCCAGTACGGTGAGCGTCTCGGGTACCCCAAGGGGTTTACGGTCATGGACCGGGCCGACCAGGGCGATCTCCTGAACCTGCTTAAAGAGAGGTTGGGCTTTAAAAAGCTCTCCGGGCCGTTTCCCCGGAAAGAGACCATGGCCGAGATTTTAGGGGCGGTGGTCAACAAGGACCTGTCCCTGGATTTTCTACTGGCCCGGGATTACCCCCAGTTCCTGGAGCAGCGGGACCATTTGGCCAAAATGGCTGCGGCCTACCAGGACGAAAAGCGCCGCCACGCCTTGCTGGACTATGACGACCTGCTGCTGGAAGGCCGGCGCCTGTTGATCGAGCACGAGGACGTGCGCCGCCACCTGTCCAACCGCTTCCGCTACCTGATGGTGGACGAATACCAGGACACCAACCGG
>JAGVPN010000452.1 GCA_020052215.1 Syntrophobacterales bacterium | reverse complement strand
CTAAAGCCTGCGGCTACCAATAATTACCTTTTGATTGCAACTCGGTATCAGGCTGATTCGCGGGTTCAGCCCATCACTTCATCCCGCTCAATGAGCCGCTTCATTTCCTCTTCTTTCAGGACCACCGGTTTTCCTCGGAGCAGGCGTTCCACCACGGTGAGCAGGTGCTGGGCGGCCAGTTGGTTGGGCAGATAGACATAATCAGCCCCGGCGTTATAGAGGGTCAGAGCCCGGGAGGGACTTTCGGCGGTGACGATGATCCGGGCCTCAGGGGCAATCTTCTTCAGCCGGTCAATCAGCCTCAGATTATCCGTACCCACCAGGATCTCATCGGAAATAGTCGAGATCACGATCTTGGCCTCGCCAATGCCGGCATGATGCAATGTTTCCGGGTTGCTGACGTCGCCATAGACGACCTTGATGCCGTGGCGCGGTAATCTTCCCAACACTTGCGGGTTAAAATCCACTACCACGATCTTGTCTTTAAGATTTACTTCGGCGTCCTCGATCTCCTGGATAAAGGCGCTGGCGACCCGGAAAAAGCCCAGCAGGGCGATGTCCTTAGGGGGAGCCGCCGGCTCGTCCGCCAGCGGGCTTTTGAGATCTTTGAAGCCGACCCGGGCTATGACTCTGCTCAAGAAACTCTGGAGCTGATGGTTGTATTTGATCATGTAGGTGGAGGAAATGGAGGTGATCACAAAGACAAAGATAATAATGGTTTGAATGTCCGAGACGATATGCCGGCTCTTCAGGCCGATGGCAGTGATAACCAGGGCGAACTCGCTGAGCTGGGACAGGTTGATGGAGGTCAGGAGGCTCACCCGATTGCCGTTCTGGAGAAGATAGAGTATGGGGTAAACCGAGAGGAACCGGGAGGCGATGAGAAAGAGGGCCGCCGCCCCCGCCACCAAGAACATTCCCAGGTTGTCCAGGGGGTTGGGAATTTCCATCCCCAAGGCCACAAAAAACAGCGTGATGAAAAAGTCCCGGATGTTGACGATTTTTGAAATGATATCGAGGTTGTAGGGAAAAGTGGAGATGGCCACGCCGGCAATCAGGGCCCCCATTTCCAGGGACAGGTTAAAAAAGCCGGCCAGGCTGCAGATGAGAAAGCACCACCCCAAGGAGGCCACCAGCATGAGTTCCGGCAGCCGGGCGATCTTCCGGAAGATATACCCCAGGACATATTTGCTCAGCGCCATACTGATAACGATGAGCAGGGCGGCCTCGCCGAACTGGATCAGGATCGACAGGATTTTGGGGTCACTGAGGGAGGTCTGGATGCTCAGCACCACGATGGCCCAGATATCCTGAAATACCAGAACGCCCACGGTGAGCCGGCCGGCCAGGGTGCCCAGTTCAAATTTCTCATAAAGCAGTTTTACGACGATGGTGGTGCTGCTCAGGGCCAGGCACACCGCCAGGTAGAGCAGATCGTACTGGCCGCCCAGGACCTTGACCCCGAAGATTCTGTACTCAAAAGGCTCGCCGATGGTAAACCCCAACAGCATGAAGAAACCGAAGCCCATGGCGGCGCACAGAACGAACTGGAAAATACCCGTGGCAATCAGGGATTCCCCCGATTCTTTCAGCTTGTGGAGGTTAAGCTCCAGCCCGATCATGAACAAAAGGAGAATCAGGCCGATTTCGGTGATGGTCCTGACGTCTGCCTGGCTGCTCACCCAGCCGAAGCCGAATTGGGGGCCGATAGCCGCCCCCGCGGCCAGATAGGCTAAAAGGAGAGGCTGCTTGGTCAGATAGGCCAGAAAGGCCAGAGCGGTGGCGGCCATGATGCTGATGCCGATAGCCGAGATGAGGCCGCTGCCCCCGCCATCACTGCTGGCCATGGCAGTTTCGGGGATGCACAACAGCCCGGCCGCCGCCAGTAAAAAGAGAGCCACCGGGCGGTATTTAAACCCGGCTGGCCGGATGGAAGTCAAATCTGCGGACCTCTTGCCAGACAGGCGAAGTCTTGTGACCATCCCTTCCCCCTAAAGGCGTATCGGACGAATCTCAGCAATTGGTTAATGAGTTCATGACGTTTGAACCCATAATAAAATATCACGGATAATGGAAAATTATAGAGGAAAAAAATGGCCCAGGATTAGAACGAAACTCTCTTTCCATGGGGTGGCTCCAAAATCTGCAACCAAGAAAATCGGCAAATAGCCGCCGTAGGGCGGGAAAGCGAAGCGCATTCCGCCTTCCGCCCGATTTGCCGCACAAAATTCCCAGAGGGGAGAGACTTTCAGCGCGGCGCCGGAAGAAGGGAGAGCGAGGCATTTGGCCGCGACGTTTTGGGGAACGCGCCAGCCGCGACGAGCGTGATTATGAGCGTCACGTGGATTACCTCCACTACAATCCGGTAAAGCATGGGCACGTGATGACGGTGGCGGATTGGCCTTATTCAAGCTTTCACCGTTGCGTACGGTGCGGTATTTATAACCGTAAGCGGGCGGCAGATGATGACGTTCGGCGTCTGGAGATGGAATGGTGGAAAAGGCGGGATGCGCTTCGCTTTCCCGCCCTACGGTCCTAAACTACAAACCAAGGCAGCTCCTCATGGGCCTTTGGCCCACCCATAAATTATGAGAAGTTGGTGGGGCGGGCCTCAGCGCCCGCCGCCTTTGGTGGCACAGGTTTTTAACCTGTGCACCCGCACCGGCAAGATGCCGGTGCCACCAAAAACTTTTTGGAACAGCAAGAAGCTCCTAACGCCGACCATCAGCACCCCACCACCACCATCCCGGGATAAAGAATACCCCAGAACAAAACGCCCTCCTGGAACTTTTCTTTCTCCATCGGTTTTCCGGGGGATACTTTAAATTTTTCCTGACTCCCGATTGATTTGGACCCAGCCCTTGACAGCCGGGCGGCAACCGCATAAAACCTCGGGAGTCGGGTTCCTCCGGCAAAACCACCTGGAGATATGCCGTGTATTGGGATGCCAACCTCGAAACCCTAAATCCGGCGGCGGTGCAAGAGCTGCAATTGAGCCGCCTGCGGCAGACCGTGGAGCGCGCCGCCCACAGCCCCTTTTATGGCCAGCGCTTGAAGGAGGCGGGCGTGGCTGCCGCCGACCTCCGGTCCCTGGAGGATATCCGCCGGATTCCTTTTACCACCAAAGACGAACTTCGGGCCCATGGTAAGGAGATGCTGACCCGGCCGCTCACCGAGATGGTGCGGCTCCACGCCTCCTCCGGGACCACGGGCCAGGCCACGGTGATCTATTACACCCGGGCCGATATCGAGGCCTGGGCGGACCTG
>JAGVPN010000272.1 GCA_020052215.1 Syntrophobacterales bacterium | reverse complement strand
GTCATCGCCAGAACCAGCCCGGTGATGACTTTGATGGCTGGACTCATGGGAGCGGTTGCCTGGGTCATGGTGGTTTCTGTTCCGTAAAAGTTATTACGAAGCGACTGTCTTTCTCATCAATTAATCAGGAAAATCGGCGGGCAGTGCCCGCCCTGATATGTCTAACCTGCTTCCTTGGCACAGGCTGGAAAGCCTGTGCTACCGATTTAAAGGACTTTTCAGGTCAGTCATTCATGGGCCTTCGGCCCACCCGAAAATTATGAAAAGCCGTTGTAGGGGCGGTTCGCGAACCGCCCCTACGGGAACTTTTCAGGACAGGGAAAGGGCTGGAGGTCCTGCCTGTCCCCCCTCGGCGGCGCCGGGAAGATCAGGTAGTCAAATTCTCCCTGGCCAGCTTTTCCCCCAGCGCCCGGGCCGCGGCCAGTTCCCCGGCCTCGGGGATATACTTCACCTTGAAGCCCTCGTGCACCACCTTGAGTTTCATGGCTTCAAGCTCCTGGTTGATCAGCCCCACGGCCTGGCCGCTCCAGCCGAAGGAGCCGAAGGCTGCGGCCGCTTTTTTCTTGGGCGCCAGACCCTTCAGATAGGTCAAGAACTCCCCCATGGTGGGAAACATCTGGTTGTTGAGGGTGGGGGAGCCGAACAGGAGCAGCCCGGCGTCCAGGACCTCGGTGACGATGTCGCTGGGGTGGGTGCGCCGCAGATGGTGCAGTTGGGCCTCCACTCCGGCGTCCGTCAGGCCCTGGATGAACTCCCGGGCCAGCATCTCGGTGCTGCGCCACATGGTGTCGTAAATCACCAGGGCTTTGGGCGCCACGTCTCCCGCGGCCCAGCGCTGGTACGTCTCCAGCACCCAGTCGATGTTTTTGCGATAGATCAGGCCGTGATCCGGGGCGATGACCTTGAACTTCAGGCCCAGCTGGGCGATCTTGGCGAAAAGCTGGGTGATCAAGGCGCCGAAGGGCATCAGGATATTGGCATAATACTTTTTCAGCTGCCGGGTATAGCTCAGGGGGAAGCCGGGCAGCCCGTCGTCAAAATGGGAGCTTCCCGCCAGGTGGGCCCCGAACCCGTCACTGGAAAAGAGGATCTGTTCCTCTTTGAGGTAGGTCATCATGGAGTCCGGCCAGTGGAGCATGGGGGTCTCCAGGAAGGCCAGGTGGTATCGCCCCGTGGATAGCTCGCTGCCGGTCTTGACCTCGACAAAGGGCCAGTCCTCTTTATAATGGCGGCTCAGCCCCGCTTTGCCCATGGGCGAGCAGAAGAGTTTTTCCGGCTTCACCCGCTTGATGACCTCGGGTAGCCCCCCGGAATGATCCATCTCCACGTGGTTGGAGACGATATAATCGATCTTGGCCGGGTCCACGATCTCGGCCACCCGGGCCAGCATTTCGGGCACGAATTCCTTTTTGACCGTGTCAATGAGAGTGATGTGGTCGTCGACAATCAAATAGGAGTTATAGGTGGAGCCATCTTCGGTGAGATATCCGTGAAAATCCCGGATGGTCCAATCAATGGCGCCCACCCAGTAAACCTTGGGGGCCAGTTCGATGGGCATGTCAACCTCTCAGCAGTTAGCGGTTAGGAAAAATACCATAGGGTGCGCAGTGCGCACCCTATGCTAAATTTTTTCAGAACACCGAAAACGGCCTCAGAGCCCTTCTTTGGCCAGTTCTTCCAGGAGGGCTTTCTGCTTCTTGGTAAGATTGGCGGGGGTTTCCACAATGATGCGGACCAGCTGGTCTCCCCGGTTCTTGCCGTTGGCCGTGGGGAGGCCGTAGTTTTTGAGCCGCATCTTGGTATGGCTTTGGGTGCTCGGCGGCACCTTGAGGCTCATGGTTTTGCCGTCCAGGGTGGGGACCGTTACCTTGGTGCCCAGGGTGGCTTCGCTCAACTTGATCCGCCGGTCCACCAGCAGGTCACTCCCCTCCCGTTTGAAGACCGGGTGTTCCAGCTCTTTCAGCTTGACATAGAGATCGCCGGAGGGGCCGCCCATGGGACCGGGGCTGCCCTTGCCGGTCAGGCGGAGTTTTTTCCCCGGCAGCGTACCGGGGGGGATTTTTACCGAGATTTTTTCCACCTGGCTCTGGTGGCTGAAGCTCACCAGTTTTTCCGTGCCGAAGGCCATCTCGTGAAGGGTGATGGGCATTTCCACCTGGAGATCATGGCCCTTGGGCGGGGGGACCGGTTCGTAATGGCCCTCGGGCCCGCCATAACGGAAGGTGCGGCTCCGGCCCCGGGGCCGGCCGCCCCCCTGCCCCCCGAAAATGCGGCTGAAGATACTTTCAGAGGCGCCGTTACCGAAGATATCGCTGAAATCGAAACCCCGGAAGATGTCTTCCTGGGAGAATTTTTGTCTAAAGACCTGGGAGCCGAACTCGTCGTATTCCTTCTTCTTTTCGGGATTGCTCAGGACGGCGTAGGCTTCACTGATCTGCTTAAATTTGTCTTCGGCCTGTTTCTTATCCCCCTTGGCTTTATCGGGATGGTACTTCATGGCCAGTTTCCGGTAAACCTTCTTGATCTCGTCGGCAGTGGCATCCCGGCCCACTCCCAAGATTTGATAATAATCATTCTCCGCCATGGTATTTCTCGCTATGCCGTTGGGGGTATTTTGCCTTAATTATAATTCCGGGCCGATTTTTGTCAAGCCGCTTTGCCATATAACCTTCCTATTTTATTAGAAAAACCTTATAAATCACCCCATCTCTCCTGAATTCCTCCTTGATTAATTTTTCCCTTTCTGGTAAGAATATGATTCTATGTAAGGTATCGTAGTGCGAACCCAGCGACGAGCTGGAAATCTTATCTGGGGCAAGGAGGTTTGGGCATGACGGCTTTGGTAGGCGGACTGGTCGCGGTGGCGCTGGGATTGATCGGGCTCGGCATGTGGTGGAAGCATTTCCTGGGCCTGCTGGCCGGGGGCCTTCCCTTAATACTTCTCCTGGGTGGCGCTCTGGCCGTATATTTAGGTTTCGAAGAAACCAAAGATAAGTTCTTTAAGAAACCCGAAACCCCGGCTTATGAACCTCCCAAGATGGCTGAGGCTGAAGTGGAAAAATATAAGTCGGAAGTTGAGCGCCTGAAATCCGAAATCGAAGAACTGAAAAAATAGTCCTAACACCCAACTAGGCTTTAAACCCCCGGTTCCGCACTGGAGCCGGGGGTTATCTCACCGGATGTCACCCGGACTATTTCCCCATTGGCGGTACGCAGGAGCAGGGCCCCGTCTGGCGCTACGTCCAGGGCCTGGCCGGATATTTCCCGGGATCCCTGACGCACTGTGACCGTCTTCCCCAAGGTCTCGGCGGCGCGCTTCCATTCTTCCAGAATTTCCGGAAACCCCTGGTTTAAAAACCGGCCGT